>CAZKZR010000554.1:0-2411 GCA_964557245.1 uncultured Anaerolineaceae bacterium
CGGAAAAGGGCATCGGCTGGGTCTCTGAGCACAGCGCCAGCACTGATGGCAGCACCATCTTCCTCCCCGAACTGATGGAGCGGTTCCACGAGAAGGACGAGAACTTCGCCGCGATGAAGGTGTTCGCGACCCATCAGGCCGCGCACATCGAGTTTGGCAGCTTCGACTTTGACTTCGAACGCCCAGGCGCAGTCTTCCCGCTACGGCGCACGCACTTCGTGGGCGACCGCGAGCGGCCGGCCACGACCGACATGGAAGCGTACTTCGACCTGTTTCCGGAGCGGCAGCTTGCAAGCGACCTCTTCACGATCGCAGAGGACTCACGCATCGACTGGCGGGTGAAGCGGGAATACGGCGGCATCCGTCGGCCGCTTATCCGCATGCAGCAGGAGGAGTTGCTGAAGCGGCCGGATGTCCGCCAGCTCGCGCTGCGCAACGGCTTCGTGGAGAACCTGGTCCGGGCCAGCCTGGACGGCGTTGATGCTGTCCGGTGGCCGAAGGAGCGCGCTGACGTCATGTCGCGGGCGCTCGGCCTGCTGAAGGCGATTCAGTCGGAAGAAACCGTGGTGGAGGACGCCGCGGAGTTGACGCTGGCCCTCTACGAAATCGCCATCTCCATCCCGAACGTCTACGAGAACATGGAGAACGATGAATGGGACACCGTCGAGCCGATGGAAGCCGGGCAGGCGATGCCCATGCAGGGCGGCGAATCTGGCGGTGAGGGCTCCCAGATGCAGATGGGCGGTGTCGACGGGGCCGAAGGCGAAGCCGACTACGAGAGCCCGCAGGAGATCGATTTCCGCGGCGATTTCAAGCCCGAACTTGTTGACCTCTTGATGAAGCTGCGGGAGAACGCCCAGATGGGTGAGGGCGGCCAGATGTCGCCCGTGCCGCTGACCCCGGAGCAACTCGCGGAACTGCTCGCGAAAAGCGTGGAAATCGACCTCGACGCGATGTACGACGGCGACCTGGACGCTTCGACCGGGATGTTCATGAGCAACCTAATGAAGGAAGCCGGCAACCCGTCTTCGGAAAAGGGCGACCAGGGCCAACCAACCAGCGACAACAGCACCGGCGCCGGCGAAGGCGAAGAGCCGCTCATCCCGATCGTCACCGTCTACTACTACGACGAATGGGATTTCCGCGCCCAGGACTACAAGCCTCGCTGGTGCGCGGTGAAGGAATCGAAGCTCGAAGAGGGCGAGGACAACTTCTACGAGAACGCCCTGCGCGAGCACGCGGGTTTGGTCAGCCAGACGCGAAAGCAGTTCGAACTGATGAAGCCTGAGATGTTCCGGAAGATCAAGAAGCTGCCAGACGGCGAGGATTTTGACCTCGATGCGGCAATCGAGTGGATGATCGAGCGCCGCGCCGGCGTCTACCCAAACGAGAAAATCTACTGGCGACGCAACAAGATTGAGCGCGATGTCGCTGTCGCATTCTTGATCGATATGTCCGCGAGCACCGACGAAGAGATTAACAAGCGCGAGAAGAAGTACGACGACGACGATTACGACGACGATCCGCGAAAGTACCTCAGCTGGTGGGTTTCCAAGCGCCGGCAAGAGCTGACCGCGCCGCCAAAGCGCATCATCGACCTCGAGAAGGAATCGACGGTCCTGCTGATGACTGCGCTGGAGACTATCGGCGACCAATACGGAATCTACGGGTTTAGCGGCTACGGCCGGGACAACGTCGAGTTCTTCGTGATCAAGGACTTTAACGAGAACCTGGACCAGAAGATTAAGAACCGGCTGGACAAGGTCACGCCGATCCGGTCGACGCGCATGGGGCCGGCGATTCGGCATGCGACGTTCAAACTGATGGAGACCGATGCGAAGGTGAAGATCCTCGTCCTGCTCAGCGATGGACGCCCGCAGGACCACGGCTACGGCCGTGACCGCACGGAGAAGGAATACGCCATCCACGACACGAAACAGGCCCTGAACGAGGCCAAGCGCGAGGGCATCACGCCGTTCGCGCTGACCGTGGACCGGGCCGGCCATGACTACCTCAAGACCATGTGCGAGGACATGGGCTACGAGGTGGTTGCGGACATCGAGGCCCTCCCGAGCCGGCTCCCCGCGTTGTACCGGAGGCTCACGGAGTAAGCGTGCGCCTCATCCTTGTTCGCCACGGTGAGTCCGTCGGGAACGCCGCAGGCGTTTTGCAGGGACGGCTAGATTACGCTCTCAGTCCTCGCGGCGAGGAGCAGGCGAGACTCACTGCGACTAGGCTCCGGGACGCGGGCGCCTTGCGCGTGTTCTCCAGTCCGCTCATGCGAGCTTCCCAGACGGCAGCGGTCATCGCCGAGCATGCTGGGCTGGAGTTGCAACTGGAGCCTGATCTCGCGGAGTACGACATCGGCGAGGGCGCGGGGCTCACTGCTCCGGAGTTGCGGGAACGCTTCC
>CAZKZR010000555.1:0-2409 GCA_964557245.1 uncultured Anaerolineaceae bacterium
ACTGCGATTCACACGGCGAAACGCGAGGGACGGCGGATTGTGGCGGTGGGGACGACGGTGGTGCGCACGCTGGAGCATGTGGCGCGCGAGCGCGGAGCGATTGAGCCGTACGACGGCTGGACGAGCCTGCGCATACTGCCGGGAGACGGGTTCCTGGTGGTGGATGTGCTGCTGACGAACTTCCACCTGCCGAAATCGACGCTGCTGATGCTGGTTTGTGCTTTGGCGGGGCAGGAGTTCGTGCTGGAGGCTTACCGGGAGGCTGTACGCGAGGGGTACCGGTTCTTCAGCTTCGGGGATGCGATGTTGTTGCTGCCGGAGTAGATGAGCACCACGAGGACGGACGACACGGAGAGTTCGAGAGAGCGTAGAGGTTGGTGGGTGCTTTCCAGTTCGGCGAGGAGGCAACGGCTATGCCAGGGCGGCGAGCCAGGTGGGCTTTGCGGTCATGCCTTTACTAGGTTCGCATGCGGACGGAGGTTCCCGTTGCGCCGCGCGGCGTACCCTCGCTACGATGGCGATGCCTATACCAGCCATAGAGGAGGCCATAACGAGCATGGGTGACAAGAGCCCCAAGAACACTGCCAAGACGAAGCAGCAGAAGGCCGATCACAAGGCAATCGCCAAGGATGCTGCGGCTAAGAAGTAGTCCGCGCACAACGTGGACTTCGCCATAGCGCCTCCGATCAGGGGGCGCTATTTTTGTCGCCATGCGGGGTGCGGCCCGAGGAGGGAACTCTGTTGATCCGGCGCGCCGCCATTCTTTTCCTTTCGCTGATCCTGCTGGGGTCACTCACCGCAGTCTTCGCCGCGTGCGGCGGGGGTGGCGATGATGACGACGACGACACCGAAATCCGGGACCGCGACCACGACGATATCCGTGACAGCCGGGACGACTGCGACCGCGACAAAGAAGACGGCGGCGTTTGGGGGAGCGACCCGAAAGACGGGTGTCCTGCGACAGTGGATGACCTCATCGAACTGGCGCGTTCCGACATTGATGCGTTCTGGCAGGGCCAGTTCGATTTCGAGGGGGAAATTTACGACCCGCCAATCAAGTTCCAGGCGTACACCAAGGAGATCGAGACGGAGTGCGGGGCGGCGAGCCTGGACAACGCGTTCTACTGCTCAGCCGACCACTCGATTTACTACGATTCGAACTTTCTGAAGGCGCAGCTGGATACGAATGGTGACTTCGCGCCGGTGCTGATCGTGGCGCACGAGTGGGGCCACCTGGTGCAATCGCTGCTGGGGATCCTGCAGGACGATACCCTGTATTCGATCCAGATCGAGCTGCAGGCTGACTGCCTCGCGGGCGTGTGGGCGGCCGACGCGGACGCGCGATCGCTGCTGGACGAGGGGGACCTGGAGGAGGGCATCGTAGCGCTGTTCCGGGTGCGGGACCCGAAGGGCACGAACTTCTTCGACCCCCAGGCGCATGGGACAGCCGGAGAACGCATTGACGCGTTCAACGACGGGTTCGACTTCGGGCTGGACGCCTGCGCCATCCAGTAGATGTACAAGGAACTGGGGCCGGCCGACCACCAGCGCATGCTCGCGCTGACAGAGGATGACTTGCCAGAGATCGTTCTGCTGCTCGGGATTTTCGATGTGCATGAGGGTGCGAAGCGGTTTGCGACGTATCTCGAAGACGCACGATTCTCACGTTCCGAAACGAGTGTGAGCGGGTTGCCGTACTACCTCGGGACTCACAAGGGGACGCGGGTGGCGCTGGCGGCTTGTTTCGGGGGGCCGATGGCTGCGATGTTCGCGCACACCTGGTGCGGCGCGGGTGTGAAGACGGTGGTGCAGCTCGGATGGTACGGCGCGTTGCAACCGGGGACACAGCTCGGAGACGTTGTTGTGCCGCGGCACGCCGAACGGCAGGACGGAGCTTCGGACTGGTACCTGGCAAAGGGGATCCTGGCGGATGCGACGCCGGAATTGGCGCAGGGTATCTCGGACCGGCTTCGCGAGCGGGAGATCCCGGTGAACGAGCACGCGATTTTCTCAACGCCGGCCCTCCTCGCGGAATCGCGGGAGGTCATCGCGGACTGGTCCCGGCATGGGTGGCACGGCGTGGACATGGAGACGGCCGCGACGTTCGCAGTGGCAAAGCACCTTGGGGCACGGCGGGCGGCGGCGCTGTTGCGGATCGATGACCTGGTGAGCGAGGAGCACAGCCTGGCGGAGGGGCTGCGCGGGGATTACCGGACGTTCATGCGGACGAGGGAGCGGGATGTGATGCATGCAGTGATCGAGGCGTGCTCGGCGGTGTGAGGCGGGCGGCTTGGGGGATTGTCCGGGAATCGCGGCAGGGCGGACGAGGGCGCGGGGCGTCGATTTCAGTGTTTGCGAAAGGTCGTAGCCGCTTCCTTGCGGGCGCGGCTTGGATTGGGGGTGGGCGGA
>CAZKZR010000556.1:0-2409 GCA_964557245.1 uncultured Anaerolineaceae bacterium
ACCAGCCCGGCGAACACGACGGCGGAGATCTGCACGGCGACGAAGGCGTGGAGGCTGATCGGCTCTCCAGCCAGAACGAGGCGGCGTTCGAAGCTACGGACAACCGAGGCCGGCAGCAGCCGGGCGACGGCATTTCGTGCGCCACTAAGCACAGGGACCCCTACGCGAGCGCTGAAGGGTTCGGCGAGGAGTTCTTCCCGGCCAGGCTGGGCGGACCGGTCGAACCGGTTCAAGCGGTCTGGCAGGGCCGAGCCGCGCGCCGGCGTGACGAGCGTATAGACCGTGACGAAGACCGCGGCGAAGGCGCAGAGGGCGGCGAGTATCTCAATCACAGGAGCTACACCTCAATCGACATAATGCGCTGCATGGCGATGAAAGCCACGAGTTCCATGACGGCGCCGGCGGCGAGCAGGATGCGGCCTACGCTCTCTTCCCAGAGTGGAGAGATGAAGTCAGGGTTGGCGACGAGGAAGAACCCGACCACCCAGACGGGCAGGACGCCGACGATCATGCCGCCGAGGCGCTGTTGAGCGGTGAGCGCCTTGATATGGCCGCGCAGTTCCTCGCGTTCTCGCATAGTTGAAGCGACGCTGTCGAGGATCGACGCGAGGTCGCCGCCCACTTTGCGATGAATTTCGAGGGCTCGAGCGACGATGCGAAGGTCTTCGCTGCCGACGCGTTCGACCATCTGAGCGACGCCTGATTCGAAGGAGCCGCCGACGCGAGCCTGGTCGATGATCAGCGAGAATTCGCCAGAGAGGGGCTGATCCATCTCGCGGCCAACCGTTTGCACAGCTTCCATGACGCCGAAGCCGCTGCGCAGGGATGTCGCCATCACCTGGAGAGCGACCGGCAGCTGTTTGTTGAAGAGGCCCAGGCGGGCGCGGGCGCGAGTTCGGACCCAGACCTCAACAAGGCAGACTGCAAGGACGCCCATGAGGAGGCCACCGACGATCAGGTCTGAGAGGATTGTGACGACGGCGGTGGTGGCGATGAAGGTGACGAAGAGGACAAGGACATACTCACTCACCTTGAGGGGCAGGGCCGCCCGTTCGAGCGTCTTGGCACGGGAGGACGCCCATGCGAAGCGGCGCATAAACGAGCTGACGGCGGCGTTCCCCGAAATGATGTCGTCTTTGAGGACGCTGGAGGAGATGACGTGGCGATCACCGTCGCTCGCGCCCTGGCGCTGGAGGGTGACGGTGCGGGCCGCGAGCCGGCGCTGATTCAGCGAAAACTGGCCGGTGAGCGAGCCGATAGCGACGAAGGCGGCAAGGGCGCCACAAGCGGCTGCAGCGATGGCGATCATCGTGCCACCAGGTCCAGGAAGAGCTCAGGCTCGAGGTTGCAGCCCATCAGGGAGAGCTGCTCTGAGAACGTTGGGCGAATGCCAGTGGGGCGATACCGCCCGGTCACCTGGCCGTTTTCAGCGAGACCTTCGGCTTTGAAGACGAAGAGATCCTGCAGAGAGACGGCAGAACCTTCCATGCCCGTCACTTCGGTGACGCGGACGATGCGCCGAACTCCGTCAGGGAAGCGCTGCAACTGGATAATGAGGTGAAGGGCGGAAGCAACCTGTTCCCGTATGGCCTGGACCGGCAGCTCGACGCCCGCCATGAGGACCATGTTTTCGATGCGGGAGAGGGCGTCACGAGGACTGTTGGCATGCACCGTGCTGAGCGAGCCTTCGTGGCCGGTGTTCATGGCCTGCAGCATCTCGAACGCTTCGGCGCCGCGGATTTCACCGATGATGATGCGGTCCGGCCGCATGCGGAGGGCGTTGCGGAGAAGGTCGCGTTGGGCGATCGCGTGCTGGCCGGTCATATCCGGCGGGCGAGCCTCCATCTTGATCACGTGCCGCTGCTGGAGTGCGAGTTCGAGCGGGTCCTCGATGGTGACAATGCGTTCGCTTCGCGGGATATACGCGGAAAGCGCGTTGAGAAACGTGGTCTTGCCTGAGCCGGTGCCCCCGGAGATCAGGATGTTGAGCTTGTATGTGGCACAGGCGCCGAGGAATTCCGCCATCTTCTCATCGAGTGTCCGGGCCGTGATGAGATCTTCGATGCGGTAGCGGTCGCGGCGGAATTTTCGGATGGTGACGGTCGGATGCTCGGGTGTAGCGGGCGGAATGGTGATGTTGACGCGAGAGCCATCCTGGAGGCGGGCATCCACCATGGGGGTGCCTTCGTCCACACGGCGGCCGATCTGGGAGAGGATGCGCTCCGCAACACGGCGGACATGTTCGTCGTCGCGAAAGGAGATGTCGCTGGGGTAGATGACACCGTCGCGTTCGAAATAAACGGAGTTGGCGCCGTTCACCATCACCTCGGTAACGGTGTCGTCGTCCACGAGGGCCTGCACCGGGCCCAGCCCCAGGACTTCGTCGGCGACGAGCGAGACCAGGCGCTG
>CAZKZR010000557.1:0-2407 GCA_964557245.1 uncultured Anaerolineaceae bacterium
TCTCGACCTTGGCCTTCTTGGCGAGGCCCTCCTTCTCGATGTACTGGTTCAGCGTTCGGGTAAGTCCCGCGCGGAATCCCGCCAGGTGCGTGCCGCCGTCGCGCTGGGGGATGTTGTTCGTGAAGCAGAACATGGTCTCCTGGTAGGAGTCGTTCCACTGGATGGCGACCTCGACACCAATATCGCCACGCTGCTCGGCGAAGTGGAACACCGTCTGGTGCAGCGGCGTCTTGTTGCGGTTCAGATGCTCGACGAAGGAGCTGATGCCGCCCAGGTACTCGAACACCTCCTGCCGGTCGTCGCGCTCGTCGCGCAGCTCGATGCGCACACCCGAGTTCAGGAACGACAGCTCGCGCAGGCGCTTCGCCAGCACGTCGTAGTGAAACTCGACATCGCTGAACACCAGCGGGCTGGGGCGGAAATAGACGCTGGTGCCGGTGTTGGTCGCGTCGCCGACCACCGCCAACGGCGCCTGCGGCTCGCCATCCCGGTAAATCTGCTCGTGCAGCTTGCCGTCACGACGGATAGTGAGCTTCAGGTACTCGGAAAGTGCGTTCACCACCGACACGCCAACGCCGTGCAAGCCGCCAGAAATCTTGTACGAGTTGTCGTCGAACTTCCCGCCCGCGTGCAGGGTGGTCATGATGACCTCGGCCGCCGAGCAGCCTTCCTCCGCATGAATATCAACCGGGATGCCGCGGCCGTCATCGTCGACGCTTACGCCGCCATCGCCGTGGATCATCACCTTCACGTTGCGACAGTAGCCAGCCAGCGCCTCGTCGATGGCGTTGTCGACCACCTCGAAAACCATGTGATGCAGACCGCTGCCGTCATCGGTATCGCCGATGTACATGCCCGGGCGCTTGCGGACGGCATCCAGGCCCTTCAGTACCTTGATGCTGGAAGAGTCATACACGTTTTCGTCAGTCATGGACATCTCGGGTGGCGGCCGCGGTCAATGCGCCGTGTTCCACGTGGAACACGGTCGCGCAATCGTTACCCAGGTCACGGGTACCAGACGGCGAGGTCACGAACCGCTGCAACTGATGATCACCCAGTACGCGCAGCACGGCGTCGAGGTGGCGGCCGTCGAGCTCGGCGGACAGGTCGTAGAAAAAAATGATCGGCTCACTTGCTGGCACGACAGACAACAAGTCATCGAGCTGCGCCAGACGCAGGACGAGGTAGAGCAGTTTCACCTGCCCGGACGACAGGTTTTCCAGGCCCAGTTTCTGGTCGACCCGCAGTACCAGGTCGGCTCTGTGGGGACCGGCGCTAGTGTATCCAAGGGCGCGATCCTTGTCCTCGCTGGCCCGCCATAGCGCGCGCAGATCGAGCCCATCCCGCCAGCCCTTTTGGAGCGCGATGGCGATGGTGAAGTCCAGCTCCAGGCGCGACGAAAAGTCGCCTATCTTGATCTGCAAGCGCTCCAGGTACCCCGCGCGACTGGCGGTTATCGTCTCACCGGCTTCAGCGAGCGGACTCAGCCACGGTTCGTCAGGTTGCCCTCGCCGGAGCGCGGCATTGCGCTGCTGCAAGGCGGCGCTGAAGCGAGACCACTGGGCATGGAAACCCTGTTCCACGTGAAACAAACCCCAGTCGAGCACCGCTCTGCGCTCGCCGCGGCTGCTCCTGAATCGGGCCACACCGTCCTGCGACAAGGCCAGCACCGGCAGGCTGCGCGCGAGTTCAGACGCCGCGCGCAACTCTCTCTCGTCGCTGAGAATCCGGGCGCCGCCACTATCCCGGTGCAAACGAATGTGCTGGGTGCGGCCATCGGCATGAGCAAACCAGGCGCCGATCGCGAGCTCATTGCAACCACGTCGAATGGCCTGACTGGAATCGCGAGTACGAAACGAACGCCCCACCGCGGCCAGATGGATCGCTTCGAGCAGCGAGGTCTTGCCACCGCCATTCGGCCCGACGAGGATGTTCAAGCCCTCCGCCGGCCGCCAGTCGATGGCTTCGAGATTTCGCACATCGCGAACGATGAGCCGCGTCAGCCGCATCGGCCGCGTCTAGAGCCGCATCGGCATGATCACATAGCGTCCTACACCGCCCGCAGGCTCCGTGATGAGACAACTACTGCCGGAGTCCGACAGGTGCAGGCGTACCGAGGCGCTGCGCAGCGCATTCAGCACGTCGATGAGATAGCTCACGTTGAAGCCGATTTCGAGCTCCGCTCCCGCGTAGTCGACCTCAAGCTCGTCCTCGGCTTCTTCGTTCTCCGTGTTGTTCGCCGACAGGCGCAGCAGGCCGGACTGCAACTGCAAACGGACCGAACGGTATTTCTCGTTCGCAAAGATGGCCACCCGCCCCATCGCGTCACGCAAGGCAAGACGATCTACATCGAGCACCTTGTCCTGATTGCGCGGGATGACGCGCTCGTAATCCGGAAAGCTGCCGT
>CAZKZR010000558.1:0-2393 GCA_964557245.1 uncultured Anaerolineaceae bacterium
AGGGTTGAGCGGGAAGTCACCGTCGAACTGGAGGTTGTGCTCGTCCACGAATTTCCCGCCGGCGCCTTTTTTCGCGAACCCGGCGTCCTCCAGCGAGATCAACACGGTTATCGTGTAGCAGTCATAGATGCTGGCGATGTCGATGTCCTTGCGGCGGATCCCCGCCATCTCGAATGCGAGGTCCGCGGCCGCCTTGATCGGGCTGTGCGTCAGATTGGGCGCATAGGTGATGCTGCGGTGGGTGGTGTGTTCGCCGGCGCCCAGCACGTACACCGGGTCGTGCTTGAGTTTCCTGGCTGTTTTGGCGCTCGTGACAACCAGGGCCGCCGCCCCTGCCACGGGCATCACGATCTCCAGCAGGTGCAGGGGGTCAACCACGACGGGTGAATTCAGCACGTCTTCCACCGTGATTGGCTGGCCGAAGAACATGGCGTCCGGGTTGTGGCAGGCGTTGTAGCGCTGCGCGACCGCGATTTTCGCCAGCTGCTCCGGCTTCAGCTTGAACTCGTGCATGTACCGCTGCGCGATTAGCGCGTAGCCGTAATTCGCCCCGATGGCGCCGTAGGGCACCTCGAATTCCGAGTACGGCGTCCGGTCACTTCGTCTCCCGGCCCAGCCGGTGTTTGCGGTACGCTTCGCTCCGGCGTTGCTCCGCTGCTCCCGCCGCGCCGCGGTGACGCATAGCACGCGGTCGCACAGACCCGCCGAAATCGCCATTGCCGCCCGCAGCACCATCGCCGCGCCGGTGGCGCCTCCATGGTCCACAACTTCCGCGAACTTCGCATCGATGCCCAGGTATTCGACCATCGTCGCCGGCGCGAACATCGGCGATTCTGCGAAGGCCTCGGTCACCAGGCCGTCGATGTCCTTCATCTCCAACCCGGCGTCTGCCACGGCCTGCATGCCGACGTCCGCCAGCATGCCCAGCGTCGTGGCTCCCTGCGTGTAACGGCTGGGTTTGTACTCCGCTAGGCCGACGATCGCTGACTTGCCTCGAAGTGACATTCCTCTGCCTCCTGCGCCCGCGCACAGCCTAGTGAAGACGACCGCCCGTTTCCAGCGCATTGGCCCGCTCGATCAGCTCCCCCGCTCGATTGGGCCTGTTCGTGGCGATCTCTGGCCGTTACTGTGGCGCCATGGAGCGACTGGAAGAGTCCCTCTCGCGCTGGACAGAGGCCGGCATCCTCGACGCCGCGTCAGCGATCCGCATCCGCGAATTCGAGGCAGGGCGGGTACGTCCTGCTGAGAAAGAAACCTCCCGTCCCGGCGCCATGGAAGCGCTCCTGTACCTGGGCCTCGTCGTCCTTGGCGTCGGCGCGTTCAGCCTGCTGGCTGAAAACTGGTCCGAACTCGAATCCTGGGCGCGCGTTCTCGCGCTGGCGGTGCCGTTCGTGCTCGTCCTCATCGCCGGCGCGGCGATGTTACGCAGCTCGGATCCCCAACTCGAGCGTGGCAGCCAGGCCGCGTGGCTCCTCGCCGTAGCGCTGTTTGCAGGTCTCCTCGCGGTGACCTTCAACGAATACGGGTTGGGCTTCTCCGAGGATGACGAACGGGGCTGGCTGCTGCTGGTGGCCGTTTCCACGCTTCTTTTCGCCTGTGGGCTCTGGGTGCTCAACCCTTCGCATGCCCAGGTCATGGCTGTCGCGGGCGCCTGTTTCTTACTCGGCCAGGCGGTCGGTGACTGGCCGGACGACTACTCCCAGCAGTACGCCGGCGTCACGTTGTTGGTCGCCGGCGCGATCGGACTCGCCCTCGGTGAGGTCGGCTGGTTGACGCCACAAGCCTCCGCGCGGCTCTTCTTCGGTCTGCTACTCATGGTTGGACCTTTCGAAGCCGGCGTGTCCGATGGCCCCATCTTCTTCGAAGTCCTTGCCGGCTGCGCCGCAGCCGCGGTCATTGCGCTCGGCGTCATGCGTGGTGACTTCCTGCCAGTCCTGCTGGGTGTGGCCGGCGCGTTCGTGGTGCTGGTCAGCTTCATCTTCGAACACTTCCAGGACCGCCTTGGCGCGCCCCTTGCGCTGATGCTCAGCGGCGGCATCCTCGTCGCCGGTGTCATGCTTCTCGCGGTGTTGCGCCGCGAAACGCGAATCGGGCGTGCTCCCGCATGAGGACCAGGCTGTACGCGGCCGGGATCATCGGCGGGCTGGCCTTGCTGACGGTCACCGTGATCGTCGTCTTTGCTCTCGGCCGGAATAATCCTTCCCCAGCCTCACTCGAAGACCATCCGAATCTCGCCATCCCCGGTGAGTTGCTCTTCGTCGATGGCGACTCATGCTTCGTCCAGGCCGACGCGTCAGGCGCGACTCGCCGGAAGCGTGCCTGCATGGCCGATTTCTTCGCCACTCCCCAGCTCTTCTGGAAGGACGAAGACACCGCCAGCATCGTCCGCTTCG
>CAZKZR010000559.1:0-2388 GCA_964557245.1 uncultured Anaerolineaceae bacterium
GCCCTGCGCCGCAGCATCCCACGGACGAACTTGAGAGCAGCTGAATGCGGAAACTTCTGGGGTGGAGTAGTGGCTGCTGGTAAGACCATCGAGTACAGAGCGTTCAGGCTTGCAGATGGAACGATCAATGTGGGGACTTACTATGTCCCATGATCCCTTATGGCGCCCGGCGTCCGAGCATGAGACTGCGCTGTTAGAGAAGCTGCTCGCAGCAGATTTCCCCGGGGTCGATGCGCTCCGGGCCCAGCAAGCGACCTTGGTGGTGTCTGAGATTCTTGACGAGCCGCGGAACGGTAGTCTCGAACTCCACCCACGACCAGATACGAGGGCTCTGGCGATTGCAAAACGGGTCCCGGTCGAGGCCCAGGGTACGGACGTCGATGGGGTCCCCTTTCATGTTCTGCTATTCGTGGTGGATGGACTAATGGCGGAACTGCAGATATTCCGAGAGGACAGCGGGCCGCTCCTGATCGAGCCCGTTCCGGCGGACATGGAGGTCCTCGTTCTCGGGTGATGCAAGATGTCGTCCATGACGACGCCGGTCGACATCCCGATGTTCCGCATCGCCGGCCTCTCAGTCGCCATGTCCGACGGCACCGATGAAGCCTTGGCGGCCGCCATGCGCGTCACCAGCGGGGCAGACGAAGACGGGGTGGCAACGGTGCTCGAGGGCCTGCTCTAGCGCATTCCGACAAACAGCCACGCAATTCCCCCTCGTCCGCGAGGCACGAGTCGGGAGAGGGGGCCGGGGGGTGAGGGCTGCCGCGGCGCGTCGGACGAGCAGCACAGCGATGGTGATCGGGGATCTGCTTGCCCGGTAAAATCCTCGCACACGACCATTACCCGCCCCCGCATTTTCGCTAGCGCGACCGTTCGTCCGCGCAGCCCCTTCCGGAGCTTTCCATGCAGTTCGGCGTACTTGACCTTGTCGATTGGCACCCAGGAACGATGACCCAGCAGGAGCGATACCAGCAGGTCATCGACCTCGCGGTCGTCGCTGAAGACCTCGGATTCGACACCTACTGGGTGGGCGAACACCACTTCTCCCACTACATCTCGCCGCACCCGGCGGTCCTTCTCGCGGCGATTGCCAGCCGCACGAGCCGGATCCGCATCGGCACGAGTGTTGTCCTCGCGGCTCACCACGATTCGCTTCGGCTGGCGGAGGATTACGCGATGGTCGATGTCCTCAGCGGCGGTCGGCTCGACCTGGTGGTTGGCCGTGGACTGTTCCTCCAGGGGTACCGCGGCTACCAGGTGGCGTTCGAGTCCGTTCGCGGCCGCCTCGAGGAAGCCATCGCCGTGATGCGGCACGCGTGGCAGGAGTCGCCGTTCTCATTCACCGGCGCCTCACGCGTTTTCGACCGCATCGAACTCCAGCCCCGGCCGATCCAGCAGCCTCACCCGCCGATCTGGGTCGCGGGTGGCCGCTCGCTGGACACGGTTGAATACGCAGCGCGAGAAGGCTTGAACCTGGCACTGCCCCAGCTAGCCGGCCCTTTCGCCCTCTTCAAGCCAGCCGCTGACCTCTACCGCCAGCGGCTCGCCGAATCCGGCCGCAAAGGCGACACCGGGCGGCTCTCCGTGGGCCAGCACGCCTGGGTCGCGCCAACCCGCGAAGAAGCCGTAGAAGACTGGCGGCTCTCCTACCCGCGCTACATGCAGATGGTCGCGGACGAAATGCCGGCCGAACTCTACGAAGGCACCGAACTCGAAGAGGTCGCGGCGCGAACTCGCAGTGCGGCGCGAGTCCCGGCCGAGCGACTGCTCGAAGGCGCCGGCGGTTTCGGTGAGCCTGCCGCCGTAGCCGAGCGAATCTGCGCCACCTGGGATGCACTACAAATGGACCACTGCTGGGGCTGTTTCAACCTTGGCGGCCTCCCTACCTCCAAACTCACCGCGGCCATGGAACTGTACGCGCGAGAGGTAATCCCCCTCGTGAACCGCCACACCAACAAGGCCTAAACCCGCGTCGCTCCCTTGTGGAGTCGCGGGGCTCGGTCCCCGCTAGCGCCAGCCCACGAACGCATCCGGCCCAACCCCCACCCTCCACACCCCACTGTGCGGGAGGCACGCCAAGTCCTGCGAACCAGACTCCCCTCTCCCGCGACGCAGGAGTCGGGAGAGGGGGCAGGGGTTGGGGGCCAACTCGCAGCCGGCCCATCCCACTTACCCGAAACCCGAGTAAAGCCCTTCGCTCCTGGTAGCCAACGGCTCCGGCTTCCTTCGTGGCGATCCCGTGCCAGGAGCCTCTTCCAGGTCAAGTACCTCGTCCCTCACCCTCGCCCTACGTCCACGCGCCAAAGGCGTTCCGGTTATGCCTTCCCCTTCCTGTTTTGGCAGCCCGCCCAATTTCCCCAATCGCTCCGCACTCTGGTGCGCGGACTT
>CAZKZR010000560.1:0-2385 GCA_964557245.1 uncultured Anaerolineaceae bacterium
CCATCGTCGGCTACTGCATGGGAGGCCAGCTCTCCACCATGTATGCCGCCCTTCACCCCGACGGCCCGATGAAAAATCTCGCCTGCTTCACCACGCCCGTCGACGCCACCGGCATGACCCTCTTCCGCCAGTGGACCGACAAGCGCTACTTCGATGTCGACCGTGTCGTCGATACCCTCGGCAACGTCCCTCCCGAACTGCTCTACGCCTCGTTCGACATGCTCCAGCCGGCCGCTCGCGTCGCCAAGAACATCACCCTCTGGGACAACCTCTGGAACGACGAGTTCGTGAAGTCCTACCGCATGTTCGACCGCTGGGCCGCTGACCAGATCCCCTTCCCCGGTGAAACCTTCCGCCAGGTCACCAAGGACATGATGTGGGAGAACAAGTTCGTGAAGAACGAAATGGAAGTCGGCGGCAAACGCATTGACCTCGGCAACATCAAGAAGCCGTTCCTCCACGTCGTCGCCGAACACGACCACATCGTTCCCTACGAAGCGGCCAAACCCCTCGTCCCGATGATTGGCAGCGATGACAAGAAAGAGGTCATGCTCAAGGGCGGCCACGTCAGCCTTGTTGCAGGCGGCAACGCAATTTATCGTCTGTGGCCACAGCTCGAATCATGGCTTGGAGAGCGCTCCGTATGACCGTCGAAGGCGCCCGAACGTACCCCGCAACCCACAAGGCGGGCAACAAAGACATCACCCTCCGGCTCATGACTCCCGCCGATAAAGCCGGCATCCTCGCCTTCGCTCGCGCGCTCCCGGAACACGACCTGCTCTTCCTCCGCCGTGACATCACCCAGGATTCCGCCGTCGACGACTGGATCCGCGAGATGCAAACCGGCGAAATCGTGACCATCCTCGCCGAAAGCGGTGGCCAGATCGTCGGTTATGCCACCATCCACCGCAGCGACCTCCGCTGGACTGCACACGTCGCGGAACTCCGCGTCATGGTCGCCGAATCCATGCGTGGCGCCGGTCTCGGCCGCATCCTCACCCAGGAAGCGTTCGCCAACGCGCTCGTCGGCGGCATCGAAAAAATGGTCGCCCAGATGACCCTCGACCAGAAGGGCGCGATCGCCACCTTCGAAGGCCTCGGCTTCCGTCCCGAAGCTCTCCTCCGTGACCAGGTGAAAGACCGCCAGGGCAACAAGCACGACCTGCTCGTGCTCAGCCACGAAGTCGCTAAGTTCGAAGCCCAAAGAGCCGCTTACGGCGTCGGCCAGGCCTTCGAATAGGACGCGCTTCCAGTGCTGGGCGCACCGGACCCTTGGTTCTTCGAATCTCAGGCCAGTTTCCGTGAATGGCTGACTGCTCATCACAACGCTTCCTCGGAACTCTGGCTGGGCTTCTGGAAGAAGTCTTCGAGACGCGGCGGCCTCGAATACCCACAGGCCGTAGATGAAGCCCTCTGCTTCGGCTGGATCGACGGAATTCGCAAGAGCCTGGACGAAGAGAGCTTCACCAACCGCTTCACGCCACGCCGCAAAGGCAGCACCTGGAGCCTGGTGAACGTCCGCCGCATCGGCGAACTCCGCGCCGCCGGTCTCGTCCATCCAGCCGGCGAAGCCGCCTTCGCTGCCCGCACCGACGAACGCACCGGCATCTACTCTGCCGAACAGTCCGACGTTGAACTCGGCGCGGAGAACGAGGCTCTCCTCGCCGCGAATCCCGCTGCCCTGGAGTACTGGAAGAAATCGCCGCCGAGCTACCGCAAGTCGGCGAGCTGGTGGGTTATCAGCGCGAAAAAGCCGGAGACCCGCGAAAAACGCATCGCAGACCTGATCGACTGCTCTGCCCGTGGCGTGAAGATTCCCTTGCTCCGCCGCCCTGGCGAACCGTCATGACCCCGCTCGAACCTTTACAGGTGCTGCGCGGCGAGTATGGCCCGTTCCCGGGCGTTCGCCTGGGCCGCATAGCCTGTTACGACTTCCCGCTTCGCGATGGTGACTACGTCCGGCCCGGAGAACTGCGCCGCGACCGCTCGTTCCTTCTGCTCGACCACGGCATACAGCTCTCCCGCCCTCCCGGATTTCCCGAAGAACAAGCGGGGTGGTGGTACATCGACCTCGTCGAAATCGAAGAACGCGGCTCCGATCTCACCGTCACGGACCACTATCTCGATGTCATCGTCGGACCGCCCGGACACTACTACCGCATTCTGGACATGGAGGAGTTCGGCGACGCCATCGACGAAGGCAAGTTAACCTCCTCACAGGCGGTTACGGGGCTACGCAACTTCCAGTGGTTTCTGGACACTCACCTCAACCGTCGTCATGACCTGACGCTCGAATGGCCCGACTTCCCACCCGCCGCTATACGGCCCTTGCAGCAGCTCCCATCGCTCCTGGATTGAACCCTGCACCCGGGCCGTCAGGACTAG
>CAZKZR010000561.1:0-2368 GCA_964557245.1 uncultured Anaerolineaceae bacterium
GCGCCTGACGGCTTGCGGGCTTCGCCGGGGCTGGTTCGCGGGTCGGCTGGGGGGCAGCTCGCCAGGTTGGCCGCGCGGGCGATTGCGGGCTCACCGGAGCCTCGCGGCTTGCGCGGGGCGGCGGAGTGGTCGCATCGGCAACGCGCTGGTACTCGGGGTCTTCCTCGCGAGGGAACATCGACAGCGCCTCGGCAGGGTCTACGCCGAGGTACTGAGAATATGAGCGCAGGAAGCCGCGGGCATAGACAGGCGCCGGTATGACCTCGAACTGCTCGGATTCGAGCGCCTGGAGGTACCGGCGGGAGATGCGTGTGTCGCGTTCTGCGTCTTCGAGCGTCAGGCCGCGTGCTTCACGCGCGCGGGTCAGGAGGCTCCCCAGTTCACCCATGTCTCAGTCCTAAAGGGTACCCGCGAACGTATCAGACTGCCTCGCTAGGCGGTAGAAGCGGGGAATGTGGGAAACCGTCAACCGTTATGAGCCCTGGAGCAGGCGGGTAACCGGCTCGACGGCGAGGTCTGCGGCCGGGACGGAAACGCGGCCGGTATCGCGGAGCTCTTCAAGCGAGCGGCGGAAGTCGCTGAAGTGGCGAAGCATGACGCCGAGGTGGATGTAGATGGCGAAGCCCATGGCCCTGGCTTCGTCCGGCGTGATAAGCCAGGTGTTGACCAGCTGGGGGATGCCTTCGAGGTCGTGCGCGGCGCGCTCCACGAGGTCGCGCGTCTTGAGGCCGTCGATGAAGACCATGTCGGCGCCGGCTTCTCGGTAGCGCCTGGCGCGCGAAACCGCGTCATCCCAGCCGTTGGGCTGGAGCGCGTCAGTACGGGCGATGAGCACGAGGCCGGGGTCGGTGCGGGCGGCGACGGCGGCGCGGACTTTCAGGACCATTTCGTCGGCGGGGATGACGCGTTTGCCTTCGAGGAAGCCGCAGCGCTTGGGCCAATCCTGGTCTTCGATGTGGAGCGCGGCGACGCCTGCGCGTTCATAGGTGGACACCGTGCGGGCGATGTTCGTCTCGTTGCCGTAGCCGGTATCGGCGTCCGCGATCAGCGGGATGCCGACGGCCGCAGCGATGCGGGAGGCGTTCTGAGACATTTCACCGAGGCCGATGAGCCCCATATCCGGCAGTCCGTGGGAGGCGGCGGTGCCGAACCCGGTCATGTAGACCGCCTGGAAGCCGGCGGCTTCGGCGAGCTTCGCCTGGACGCCATCGAAGACGAACGGGGCGGTAACGCAGCCGCCGGAGATGAGCTCGCGCAGCCGTTGGCCAGGCGTGGTCACGAGGTGAGCACCGCCGTCTGCGCGGAATCGAGGTACTCCTCGAGCCGGGTGATGTGGCCGTCCGAGACCTGGCAGACGATGCAGGCGGGAAGCTCAAGCGGGGAACCGTTCGGGGCGATGCCGCGAAGGACATGCTGCTGAACGAAACCGCTGCCGATGTCATGGCGGCGCATGTCTTCGTAGCGCAGGTCCTTGATGTTGCGGGTGACCCAGCCGAGGGTGCGGAGGTTTTCCGCCGGCGTCTGTTCCTTCATGTCGTTGTTGTGCCAGATGACTGCGTCCGGGGCGTAGATGGCGCGGACGGCATCGATATCTCCGCGCATGATCGCGGAGAAGAGCTGATCGCAGACTTCGAGGTTCGTGGGCATCGGCAGATTGTCGTTTGCTGTGGATTCGGTGTCGATGGATCGCGGCCCCGCGCAGGGAGGCGTGGTCTACCGGCGGCGGAGTTGGATGCAGCACCAATCGCGCTCGTCGCTGGTGGAGAGATGTTCGAAGCCCTCGGCGTCCATGGCGGCAATGACCGCGGGCGAATCGACGGTGAGGATGCCTGAAAGGACGAGGTCACCGGCGGGTTTCACGACGACTCCGAAGGTGGACGCGAGGGCGGTGTTCGCCGGGGTGCTGATATTCGAGAGCACCAGTTCGTAGCGTCCGGGGTGGTCGGCGCGGAGGGTGCCGGCACTGATCTCGACGGCGCCGCCAACGCCGTTCGCATCGCAGTTGCGGCGTGCGACCTCGGCCGCAATTGGGTCGATGTCCACCGCGACAATGCGAGGCACCCCGAGGAGGGCCGCGCCGATGGCGAGGACGCCGGAACCGGTGCCCACATCGAGCATGGTGATCCCGGGCCGGGCGAGTTCGTCCAGGGCTTTCAGGCAGAGCCGGGTGGTCTCGTGGTGACCCGTGCCGAACGCCTGGCCCGGATCGAGCTGGATCGCGAGCTGGCCCGGCGCGACTTCGTGCTCGATCCAGGTGGGAACGACGACGAGCCGGCCGCCCGTTTCGACGACGCCGAAGAACTCTCGCCAGGAGACCGACCAGTCCTGCTCGTAGATCGGTTTCGCGATGAGCTGGACCGACGGGTAG
>CAZKZR010000562.1:0-2363 GCA_964557245.1 uncultured Anaerolineaceae bacterium
GAATGGACAAGTTCCAGGGCCAGATCGTCCACCCTCAGACCTGGCCGAAGGACATCGACCTCAAGGGCAAGAAGGTCATCTGCATCGGCTCTGGCGCCACTACCGCCACCGTCGTCCCCGCGATCGCCGGCGAATGCGAGCACGTCACTGTGCTCCAGCGTTCTCCAACCTACTTCATTCCCGGACGCAACCAGAACGATCTCGCCGACATCCTCCGAGAGCTCGACCTTCCCGAGGAATGGATCCACGAGATCGTCCGCCGCAAGATCCTCCACGATCAGGCCGTCTTCACGAAACGCTCCTTCGAAGAACCAGAAGTCGTAAAGCGCGAACTCCTCGGTGCCGTCCGTGCCTATCTCGGCCCCGACTACGATGTCGAAACCCACTTCACCCCGAACTACCGGCCGTGGCGCCAGCGCATCGCCTTCGTCCCCGACGGCGACATCTTCCAGGGCATCCGGTCGGGCAAGGCCTCCGTGGTCACCGACGAAATCGAGACGTTCACGCCGAAGGGCATCCGCACCAAATCTGGGCAGGAACTGGAAGCTGACATCATCATCACCGCCACCGGCTTCAACATGAACGTCCTTGGCGATGTGAACTTCGTGATCGATGGCAAGCCGCTGAAGTTCAGCGACACGGTCACCTACCGCGGAATGATGTTCACCGGCATCCCGAACATGCTCTGGGTCTTCGGCTACTTCCGCGCCAGCTGGACCCTCCGGGCCGACCTGATGGCCGACTTCGTCTGCCGCCTGCTCGCCCACATGGAAGAGAAGGGCGCAAAGCGCGTCGAAGTCGTCATCCCGGAAGCCGACAAAGACATGAAGCTCCTTCCCTGGATCGATACCGAGAACTTCAACCCCGGCTACCTGCTCCGTGCCATGGACCTGCTCCCGAAGCGTGGTGAAAAGCACGAATGGCAGCACTCGCAGGACTACTGGCGCGAAAAGGACGAAATCCCCGTCATCGACCTCGATGGCCCCGAGTTCAAGTACGCCTGAGTAGCAAGCTCAGCCAGATCCGAAACGCCCGGCCGTCAGCGGCCGGGCGTTTTGCTCTCTCGGGACTGGCGAGCCCGGACTGAAGTGATTGCTCTGTCCCGCTGCGCCGGTTCGTGATCGGACTCTGACAGCACTACGGCTGGCTCGAACCCGATCTGAAGTTGTGCCGGCGCCGCACCATCGTCACCGCCGTCGCTGAAGATCCGTCGGCTTCGAACGTGATCGCATCGACCGCTTTCACCATGTCGAAGCATGCGCCCTTCGCCACTACCAGCCGCACCGGCCCGCCGTGCCCGGGATCCAACTCCGCGCCGTCTGCCGTGAGCGCCAGGATTGCGCCCCGCCGTTCCAGGCTCTCGAGCTGGAAACCCACGGCATACGGCCCAGAGCGGATGATCGCGTAGCGCGCCCCGTCCAGTGGTTGGAAGTGCCTGGCCAGTTCCGCCAGCGGTACGCCTCCCCAGAGGCTTCCGTCCAGTCCCGAGTCCGCCGGACACCGCACCTCCGACCGCATTTCGACCGTCCCGAGCGCGCGCAACTCCGATGGCCCGAGCGAGGCCGGCCGGTCGCAAAGCCCGCCGACGACGATTCGCCAGGGTGGCGCCTCAGTGCCGTCCACCTGTGACCTCCACCGACCCCGTACGCTGACCCTCCCCCGCGTTCAGTCGAGTCGCAAAGAGATGGTTCCTCGCCGATAGCTCCATCGCCGTATACTCCATTGCCAAGTATTCAGAGCGCACGTAGCATACGGCCCGGTGAACGACCGCGCACTCCTCCCGGGTGAATACGCCGTCCTCGGCGTGCTCTCGCTCCGTCCGATGCACGGCTACGAAATGGTCTGTTTCCTCGGAGACGAGGGCCTCGACGCCGTCTGCCCGGTCGAACAAAGCACCCTCTATACCTACCTCCGCAACGTCGAATCTCGCGGACTCGTCACGTGGACCGAGCAGCGCGTCGGCAACCGGCCGCCGCGGAAGACCTATGCCCTCTCCGCCGAAGGCCAATCGCTGGTCGATGATTGGCTCCGCCGTCCGGTGGAACGCATGCGGGAGGTACGCCTCGAATACCTCCTCAAACTCTTCTTCCTCAACCTCTCAGACCGCTCAGCCATGAAACACCTGCTCGCCGAGCAAGTCCTCGTCTGCGAGACCTACCTCGCCCAGGTCAAGGCTGCGCCCGCCCTCTCACCATTCCGCCGCCTGGTCGCTCTCTCCAAGACGTCCGCCGCCGAGGCAACCCTGGGTTGGCTGAAGTCCTACGCCGACCAGATCGAACAAGACGACACGAGATGATTTGGGGAATTCTGCCGCGCCGCTGGCTCGCCTTTGCTCTACTCGCGCTGCTGACGTTCGCCACCTG
>CAZKZR010000563.1:0-2353 GCA_964557245.1 uncultured Anaerolineaceae bacterium
ACTGCCGGGAGCGATAACAAGGGCATCGCAGCGGCCGAGACGGTCGCAGACTTCTTCAGCGAATGATGCAGCGGCGACCGGATCGGAGGCATCGAGCACCGTGTTGAATTGCTCCCGGCCGATCGCCCAGAGCTCATTCGCGATGGAGGCGGTCGCGAACTCTTCCACCTGAGAGCGGGTCACCGTGCCCAGGGCGACATCGGCGCCGGCTTCAGCGAGTGCCACGGCGATAGCGCGATCCGTATCGCTGCCGCGGCAGACCAGGGCGACAACCTTGCCTTCGAGCGCGCCCATCAGTTCATCGCCGCCACGATCATCGGGACGATGAGTCCAGCGAGAACGAGAATCGCGATGCCGGCGCCGATGGCGTTCCAGTTCCGCGTCTTCACCCGACCGGCGTAGTACTCCTGCTCCCAGGTGCCATCCATCAGGTCGCGATCCCGTTCGTCCGGGCCAGGGGCGTCGTTGACATCGTCATCGGGAGAATCGTCCCCGGCGATCCGAATGGGCATAGAACCATGTTAGCGCACGATTTTGACACGCTCGCTGTCGTCATCGCGGTCGAACAAGTCCCATTCCAGGCCGCGAGGGAACGAGAATCCGCCGAATCCGATGGAACTGGCGGTGAGGATGAAGGCGATCACGCTCAGCCAGGCGAAGCTCTGGCCGAGGATGAGCACCAGCGCCCCGGCTATCACCCACCAACCGGTGGCGGCCATGCCGCGGACCATGTCGTTGTGGCTGTTCGCGACCGCACCCGCGGTGAGGAACGCGAAGACACACATCCAGGACGCATCCGAGCCATGGGCTGCCACCGCGAGGCCCGTGGCCAGCCACGCAGTGGCCACGCCGACCCCAAGCAACCACGCATCGCGCCGCATAGTGCTGTAGACCACGGCCCCGGTCGTGAGGAAGGCGAAAATCGAGGTCCAGGCGGCGTCGCCGCTTGTGGCGGCGGCAATAGCCATGCCAGTCCATGTGCCAACCACTGCAATCAAACGGGAAAGCCCAAGCCGGCGCCAGGCCGAGGCCCCCACCGCGCCGGTGGAGAGCAGCGCGAAGATGATGATCCACCAGCTGTCCGGTTCGATTGCGACGGCGGTGATGCTCGCGATCCAGATGGCGAGGATGGAAATGACCGAGGTGGCTTTGATGGTCACACGAGCCGCCCGTTCTCATCGCGGATCTCCGGACCGTTCACACGAGCCCGGCCATCACCGAACTTGGCGTCGCGCCAGTGGAGCGCGGCCTTCAGTCCTTGCTCTCCGGCGATGCGGCCGAATTCCCTGACGCTGGGCGCAAGGTGGGCGCGAGCGTCGTTCTCGGCGCCGAAGCGCTGCATGGTGCGCGCGCCCATGAGCTCGAGGGCGATGTTGACGATGCGCTTGTTCGCGGCCAGGAGGTCGGTGTCGATCATCACCATGCGGTCCACCAGGGATTCCACCTCCGTGGTGAGGTGGTTCACCGGCACGGACTTGAGCACGAGTCCAATCTGCGCCGCCTCGGCGCCCGTGACGGTGTCGCCTGTGAGGAAGAGCCGCTTCGCCCACTGAGGACCGCAGTGGTAGACCCACATCTGGTTCGGCAGGGAGCCCATCGCGCGAGCCGGCGGGAAACCGATGGTGGCATCATCGGACGCGATCACGATGTCGCAGAGAAACGCCAGGTCAGTGCCGCCCGCCAGGCAGTATCCGTGCACCTGAGCGATGACCGGCTTGTGCATGTCGAAGATGGCCATACGCAGGCGCTGTGCCTTCTCGAGCTGCCATGCGTCATCGTCGAAGGTGCGCCCCCCGCGATAGACCG
This sequence comes from uncultured Anaerolineaceae bacterium, assembly GCA_964557245.1. Taxonomy (GTDB): domain Bacteria; phylum Chloroflexota; class Dehalococcoidia; order Tepidiformales; family Tepidiformaceae; genus Amarobacter. The sequence continues at coordinate 1,807 of CAZKZR010000563.1, forward strand.
CGGTGTACTGGTCCTCGCCTTCGGCAGGAGGACGACGGTTCGACATCGGCGAAAGGTCATACCCGGCGCTGAAAGCGCGGCCGTTGCCGCGCAGGATCACAGCGTGGACGTTGTTGTCGTTGTCCGCTTCCCAGAGCGCCGCGTTGAGTTCTGTTTGGAGTTCGAAGGAGAGCGCGTTGAGCTTCTCGGGACGGTTGAGCGTGATGCGGGCCCGGCCGCGATCGACTTCGTAAATGAGCGTCTTGAAATCGGTCATGGTGTGGCTGCCTCCGTAAAATGCGCCGCGATTGTAGAGCGAATCGTTCGCCGGCGTAGCGGCTCCCGCCGGGGGAGGGAAATTCACGGCACGGCTTTCTACAATTCGTCCATGGCAAGCCCGGGCCGCCCGCCTACCGTTGACGTGCTGACACCGAGCGAGTGGGAGGTGGTGCACATGGTGCGCCACGGCATGACCAATCGGCGAATCGCAATTCAGCGGGGCACCACCATCGATGGTGTGAAATTCCACCTCGAGAAGTTGCGGGCCAAGCTGGACCTGCCCACCCGG
>CAZKZR010000564.1:0-2352 GCA_964557245.1 uncultured Anaerolineaceae bacterium
CGCGGCCCTTCGGCAAGCCAGCGAAGCAGCGGATGGGCGATCGACTCGGGCCGATTGGAGGAAGCAATCGCTGCTGGCGGTTTGGCACTGGAAGACCCCTCGAACAGCACAGGCTGCGGGCTTTCGAACTTCGGCTGTACCTGGACCCCGGTGCTCAGGAGGTTCAGTTCCTGGCAGAGCTGCTCCGGCGTGGCGACCAGGCGGGCCGTGTTTTCACGGATCAATTGGTTCGTTCCCTGGCTCTGGCGAGAGAAGATGCTGCCCGGGATGGCGAACACGTCGCGGCCCTGTTCGAACGCCCAGTTGGCGGTGTGCAGGGCGCCGCTACCTTCGCCGGCTTCGACGAGGAGAGTGGCCCGGGCGAGGCCCGAGAGAATGCGGTTGCGGCGCGGAAAGTAATCTCGGCGCGCCGGGATGCCGACCGGGTATTCGCTCACGAGGCAACCGTTTTCGACGATGCGCTCGGCGAGGCCTGCGTTTTCGCGCGGGTACACCTGGTCAATGCCGCCGGCCAAAACGGCGACAGTGGGTGCTCCGTTCTCCAGGGCCACGCGATGGGCAATCGCGTCAACGCCGCGAGCGAGCCCGCTGATGATGGCGACTCCGGAGAGGGCGAGGACCGAACAGAAGTGCTCTGCAGCCTGGCGACCGTAGGGCGTCACATGGCGGGTACCGACCACTGCCACGGCCTGTTGGAACTGCGGTCCGAGGGCGCCGCGGATGAAGATCACGGGAGGGCTCTGGGGAATGTCACGCAGGTTGGTTGGATAGGACTCATCGAGCCAGGTGAGTGCTCGCGCGCCGTGGTCTTCCATCAGGCGGAGTTCGCGTTCGCCATCGAAGGTGGCTTTCGCCTTCACGAATGCCCGCACGTACTGCGCTTCGATACCGGAGGAGGCGAGGAGGTCTGAAGGCGCCTTCCATGCCGCTTCGATGGTCTTGAACTTGGCGAGCAGGAGGGCGAAGTTCGTCGCTCCGAGGCCCGCCCGGCGCAGCGCAAGCCAGTACGGCAACTCGGGATGCTGCTCCACGGCGGGAACTGTACAGGCTTCCGCCGCCCAATCCTAATCAGGCGATGGCACTTACCGGCCCCTGGGCTTCGACGGCGGCTGTGCCGGTCACGAGGAATCTTGCGGCCGCTGCCTTGCGATCGGCTGACGTTTCGACGCTGGGGGCAGGCTCGTCACGCGAAATCTGGCTGAGGAGGCTCCATTCGCGGACGAGCGCTTGGGCAATCTCGACGTCAGACCGGCGATACGAGCCATTCTGTATCGCACGCCGCAGTTCCATCACACGGCGGGTGCGCTCGTTGAAGGCGACCGGTTCATTGGTGTTGCTTTCCAGTGTCTGCGTGGTGTCTGCCATGTGAAGCGCCTCCAGAAGGGTTACACCTATGTTGACGGCGGGTGAACCCCCGGGCTTGAGGGGTTCTAACGGTGTTCTGTCAGTTTCTTCACAAAAGGGACCGAGGGTTCTCCCGAAGGCGCGGGACGGAGGCTCAGCGAAGGTCCCTGGAGAGAAACCGTGGAACAGAGGCGGCCGCGATGAGGACGCTCAAAACCAGGGCAGGGATGACGGCGACCCAGCTGGCGCCTACGATCATCAGGTTCTGTTTGAGGAACCAGTACCAGGGCGTCAGGTAACGGAGCGGTTCGGGCGCATCAATGGCCGAGAAGAGCCCGAGGAGCACGTAGCCCCCCGCAGCGATGGCGCTGGAGATACCGATCGCTGGAGTTCGGCGCCCGGACCAGGCCCCGACCGCGAACGCTATCGACGCGTGGAACATGGCGAGCGCACCGCAGCCGAGGCAGGCCACGACGAGCCCCGCATAGTCGACTCCATCGAGAGCCCCGAACATCGGGCAAAGGACGAGTGTGGCCGCGAGCAAGACGAGGGTGTGGATGCCCAGCACGATGCTCATGGCCGCGAAGCGGTCCAGCAGGAATCTGAGCCGGCTGATGGGATAGGAGAGCAGCAATTCAGCCGATCCGTCTTCTTCGGCCGCGCCAACGGCTCCCGACCCCAGGCCGATGGCGAGCACCAGAAGGAGGATGGGCGCGACAGACGAAAAGATCTGCGCCTGGAGGTATCCCGCCGCCGAGCCGATGGAAACGCCCTCTTCGATTCCGAACATTGCTTTGAGCGCCGGCGGCAAATCAGCGACGGTCTGGTCGAGGTCAGCTTTGCCCTTAATGCCGGGGAAGAACGCGAGGTTGATGAGAAGCATGACCACGATCCCGAGTGCCCACCAAGCGTCGGCGCGCCAGCGGTCCGCGATAAAGCGGCGTGCGACAGTCATGACGGAAGGGCCTCCGAACCTTCTTCGTAGAACGCACGAAAAATCTCAGCCAG
>CAZKZR010000565.1:0-2343 GCA_964557245.1 uncultured Anaerolineaceae bacterium
CGATGGACTGATGCGGCGCGGCCGCGTGTCCGCCGCGCCCTTCGATGGTGATGCGAAAGGCAGTGGGGGCTGCGAAGAAAGGACCGGGCGCGACATTAATCGCACCCAGGGGAACGTCCGCGCTGATGTGCAGTCCGAGGGCTACATCGACGCTCGGGGCGGTCAGCACACCATCTGCGATACAGGCCTGTGCGCCCCCGGCGGCCTCTTCAGCGGGCTGGAAGACGAAGCGCACCGAACCGGTGAGCCTGTCACGCTTTGCCGCCAGAGCTTCGGCCAGGCCAAGGGCAATGGCCATGTGGGTATCGTGCCCGCAGGCGTGCATCGTGTCAGGCGTCCGGGAGGCATAGGGGAGCGAGCTCTTCTCCGGGACCGGGAGGGCATCCATATCTGCCCGCCAGAGGACGCACCGCCCACGCTTCGGCCCTTCGATCAGACCGGTTGCTCCCGTTTTGGCTATCGGGCGAACGTCGCTCAAGCCGAGCGACCTCAGTCGTTCGAGCACGACGCTTTGCGTCCGTTGCTCCTGCCACGAGAGTTCCGGGTGTTCATGAAAGTCGCGGCGAGTGGCAACGAGCCGCTCGTGCATCGCTTCTACTTCGGGACGAATTGCGAGTCTGCCAACCTTCGCCATTGGGGAATGCTACCAGAGCACGCGTTTCAGCCGTGCTAATCGCCGGCAGGCGCGGCGAGGGGACCCGGCAGGCGGGCGCGAATCCAGTTGATTCCCGCGCCCTGGACGAGAGCGACACCAGCGAGGATAAACGCGAGCGCTGCCACGAGGTTCCAACCGATCGGCTCATCGAGCACGAGCCAGCCGAGTACCACACCGATGGGCGGGGCCATGTACGTGACGAGCGAAGCCCTCACCGGTCCGGCGTTCTGGATCAGGTACATGTAGGCAACGACCGCCAGCCCGCTTCCAAAGCCGCCGAGGGCGGCCGCGCTCAAAACCACCTTCCAACCGATATCAGCGCCCGCGTAAGCACCGGTCACAAAAGCGAGCGGGAGCAAGACCAAGGCGGCGGTGCCCACCTGCACCGTGGCGAGCGGGACCGAGGGAACCTGGGACAGCCACTTGCGAATGCTGACCGCTGAAAGCCCGTAACAGAGTGTGGCGAGAAGGATGAGCCCAACGCTTGCGGCTTCGCCCCCGGTCAGATCCGCGAGGTCGTTGCCAACGAGCACGATGACGCCGACGAAGCCCACGAGCAGGCCCGCCACTCGCCGCGCATCGAGCCGGTCTGCGCGCAACAACGCCGTAGCCAGGAGTGCGGACCAGAGCGGGTTGGACGCGTTTGCGACAGCCGCGGCGCCGCTGGGCACGTGCTGTTCGGCAATCCCGAAGATGGTCCAGGGAATGGCGAAATTCAACACGCCGAGGCCGAGCATCATCGCCCAGACCCGGCGCGGCTGGCGAAAGCCCGAACGAGCCGCGAAGGCGAATGGCAATAACGTCAGAGCCCCGAGGAGGGTTCGGGCCGCGGACATCCCCATGGGCTCGACGCCTGCGTCAACGATGACCTTGATGAAGAGGAACGAGCATCCCCAGACAGACGCGAGGGCGCAGAGCAGCGCGAATTGCCGGGATGTCACGGGAGGAACAACGCTTCCAAGCATGCAGCGTAACGGACTGGCCGCCCAAGTTCTGCGGCCAATCTCATTCGGCGTGGTACTGGAGTTGGTACGTTTCCCGGAAGATGCGCCACCATTCGGCGTCCGGGAGTGGTTCGCCGGTGAAGCCCGGGCATTCGCTATGGCCGAGCAATAGAGGCGTGAGACCGTAATGTGATCCCTTGATTGCTGCCGCGAACGCGGCCTCGGCGCGCTTCGAAGGCGTGGTGCGCGCGCGTTCCGCCTCGCCATCCCAGAAGACGACGAAGTGGGGGTAGAGCCTGCAGGCGTTGGGCCGGCCGTCATACGCGCCGCACCCGAGCTCAGCGGTCAGTTGCCGGCAGTGACCGTTATCACGGGCGAGGAGGTATGGCTGGGCCATCGGAAGCGTGACCGGCGTGCGGTCCTCATCCAGCTCCAGAAACTGGACCGGCTCGAGTGATTCGAAGCGGGAGAACCGAGCCACGTCGGCCTCGCTCATGCTGACGCTGTACGCATGACAGCAGTAGGCGGTGCAGACCTTGGGCTGGCAGACGAATGCCGGGGAGCCGGGCATGACGAGTTGGTAGGCCTGGAACCGCGAAGCCGCCGACTGCCACGCGGCACGCATCGCCTCGAACAATTCGGCGGTCACAGACTCCATCGTAGGCGCTCAGACCGATACCGGGCATTGACAGTTCCTTGTTGACGTGGTTGGAATTCCATTGAACGAGCCAGAGGCCTACCGTA
>CAZKZR010000566.1:0-2343 GCA_964557245.1 uncultured Anaerolineaceae bacterium
AAGTGGTTGCTGACAGCGACCACGCATCAACCGTGGCATCGACCATGACGCCGGCATCGCGAAGCTCAACAAACGAGACGCCTTTGACGACACGTCCATTGTCTACATCGAAGCAAGGGATGATGCGGCGGGTTAGCACAGGGGTAGTGTCGAAGAGAACTGGGTCTGTTGTCGACGCGCGGGGCCACGGGTGGCGGGAACGAGCTCTCTGGGCGAGACGTAGCTACAGCGTAGCCACAGCCTCCAGCGCCTCCGGGAGGGTGAACGAACCTTCGTACAGCGCCTTCCCCACGATAGAGCCTTCGCAACCGATCCGCGCCAGCTCCCGCAGGTGGTCAATCCGTGAAACGCCGCCCGAAGCGACGACATGGCAGCTGAGCCCGGCCACCAGCTCCCGGTACGCCGCGTAGTTCGGCTCTGTCAGCATGCCGTCCCGTCCGATGTCCGTGAACATGATCCGCTGGACGCCCGCGGCAGCCATCGCCTGGGCAAGGTCGAACGCACGGACCGTGCTCGCTTCCAGCCATCCATCCGTCTGCACCATGCCGTCGCGGGCATCGATGGACACGACGACAGCGTCGCCGAACTGCGCGACGGATTCGTGGACCAGCCTGGGATTTTTGACTGCCGCGCTGCCCAGCTGGACTCGAGCTGCGCCGTACTCGATGGCAGCCCGTACGTGCTCAATCTGGCGCATTCCACCGGAAACCTCGACCGGGACTTCGACGGCCGCGCAGATCGCCGCCATCACTTCGGACTGGGCCGGCGCGCCAGTCTTAGCGCCGTCGAGATCGACGACGTGGATCCGCGGAGCGCCGAGGCTGGCCCAGCGCCGGGCCACTGCCACGGGGTCAGACGAATAGGCTGTTTCTTTCGCGTAGTCGCCCTGCAGCAGGCGGACGCACCGTCCGCCGCGCAGGTCGATAGCCGGGATCACTTCGAAGGTCACGGCGCCGCCGGTGCCAGGGTGGGGGCGGGGATACCGGTGCGCGCCCAGTCGACAAAGTTCCGGTAGATGCGCAGACCGCGTTCGCCGCTCTTCTCCGGGTGGAACTGGGTGGCCACGAGGTAGCCACGCGCCAGCACACTGGGAAACCGCACGCCATACTCCGTCTCGCCGAGCGCAAGCTCTTCCACCTGCGTCGTCGGATGGTAGCTGTGCACAAAGTAGAAGTAGCTGCCGCTCGGTACGCCCTCGGTCACCGGATGCGGCCGCAGCCATTCGACGGTGTTCCAGCCCATGTGTGGCACCTTGCGGCCTACCGCCGCTTCGAAGAGCCGCACCTCGCCGGGGAGCACCCCGAGGCACTCGGTGTCACCCTCATCTGAGCGCTCGAGAAGCGCTTGCAAACCCATGCACACCCCCAGAAAGGGGCGGTCGGCAGCGATGTATTCGAGAAGCGGCTCCACCAGCCGCCGCTCTCGCAGCTTGAACATCGTATCGGCGGCCGCTCCAACGCCCGGGAGCACCACTGCACCCGCGCGGTCGATGTCCGAAGGGTCAGCGCTGACAAGCGGGTCCGCGCCCACATGTTCGAGGGCCCGCGCCACGCTCCGCAGATTTCCTGCATCGTAATCGACCACCACAACCGGACCGGAGTTCATCGACCGATTGTCGAGTCTGTGGTGCCGAATGTCGATTGGCGGCCGGGCATCTCGCGCTCACGGGACGTGGTATTCCCAGCCCTCCTGCCAGCCGAAATCAGCAGTGACCAGGTCTTCCATGCGCTTGCCCAGCAGCAGGACATCGAGCGCCCACTTGTTCGCGGAGTGGGCCATGACGCAGATCCGCGAGCCGTCGAACGCCCGGGACAGATCCGCCAGGAACGATTCGGTGTTGGCCACGACGTCGCGATAACTTTGGCCGCCTGGAAACGGGGCGTCGATGGAGGGGAGCCGAAGCCGCGAGACGTCGGCGACCGGAGCCCCGTTGAGTGCGCCGTAGTTGCACTCGCGCAGCCGCCAATCGCGGAATTGCGGCAAGGGCGTTCTCGCAAATGCGATCTCGGCGGTCTCCACGGCGCGCGCCAGGTCGGACGTGAACACGGCCTGGATTCCATCGTCGCGGCGGCGTTCGCCGAGCTCAGCGGCCAGCCGCCGCCCTTCCGGGGAAAGCCTGCCCAGCAGCCAGCCAGTGGCGCGGCCGGAGTGATTGTCCTCAGTGAGCGAATGCGTCTCGTAGACCAGCGAGAGAGCCATCAACAGAGTCTCCCAACTACCTGGCGCGCGGTACAGGTTGCTGCTGAATGCCTGTCCTGAATCGGCTCCGGCGCCACGTGGGCGTAGGAGACGGATGGCCGGCCGGTAGACTTTTACCTGTCATGACCGAAGCATCCGCCACCC
>CAZKZR010000567.1:0-2334 GCA_964557245.1 uncultured Anaerolineaceae bacterium
TCGTCCCGGGGTTTCACGTTTTTCCCGTTTCGCCTGAGTTGAGAACCACGTTAACGGATTAGTCTGGGACTGGCCCTAGGGATTTGCCCTATTCAAGCGCACTGCAATTGCGCGGGGCGAAGTCGGCGCCGCTGTTGCGGGTGGTGCAAACGCGCCGGCTGGTATCCACGAGCAGGTGCCCATCCGCGCCCGTCCTGATTGCAAACGTGTCCAGGTTGGCGCCTGACCCCGCGAGGTTCGCGCCTGCGATGTCGTAAATGGCGTTGTTGCAGGTTTCGCGCAGGACAGTCGATGAACCTACCACCCGCGGGCTCATCCGAGCGGCGAGCGCATCCGCTTTGATGCCGAGACTCGGGTCGTTGACTGCGGTTGGCGCGACGCGACAGCGGCGAGCCTGGTTCGCCCGATTCGCTGCATCGAGGTCCGAGAGAGCGATGAAGGTCCCATCCAGGAGCCGGACCAGATAGAAATTGCTCTGACCGACGAACTCGATCGAGCCCGGGGCGTAGGCTTCGGGGACATCGAGGCGCACTTTTCCGTCGTTCGCTCCAGAGTCGAGGAATTTCACAAAGAACACCCCGATGGACACCGTCAGGACGATCGCCGCGACGGCGAAAAAGCAGCCTAAGAACACAGGCGGACGAGTGGTTTCCGGGGAGGTATCGAGCGTCACCGCGTTAGCGTAGCGAGGCCGCGGCCGTGGCGATGTCAGCGGTCAGCATGGTCAGCCTTCGCCGGCGGATGGAGGAGGCATCTCCACCGAGGGCGCGGTCTACCATGGCCTCGATGGCGCTGGAAAGCTGGTCCTGCGGAGTCAGCTGGTCCACGAGGCCCCACTTCAGCGCAGCCTCTGCATCAACTGGTTCCCCGCTCAGGATCATCGAGGCTGCGACGCCCGGAGGGATGAGCCGCGGCAGCGTCTGCGTTCCGCCCGCGCTCGGAATGTAGCCAAGTGTCACCTCCGGCAGAGCGAACGTGGCGCCTTCGGCGGCGACACGCACGTCACAACAGAGCGGCAACTCCAGGCCGGCGCCGAAACAGAATCCGTGGAGCGCGGCGATAGTGACGCAGCGGTGATTCAGCAACTCCCACCAGACGTCGCGGTGGTGGCGCGCCTGGCGCGCGGCGATCACCGAGGGTGCAGTGCCGAACTCCGAAATGTCGGCTCCGGCGCTGAATGCCCGCCCTTCGCCCCGGAAGACAATGACCTGGACCTCGGGGATATCGCGGCAGGCCGCAAGGTGCTCCCAGAGCAGGTCGCGCATTTCCATGTTGATGGCGTTCAGCCGCTCAGGACGGTTGAGGGTGATCGTCGCAACACCGCGGCTGTCGAGTTCGAAGCTGACGAGGGTCACCTTTGGCCATCCGTTCCGCTCACCGCGGCAACTCGATGCCGAGCACCTGCTCCAGCTCATCCAGCGCGCTCAGCGTGTCATCAACTTTGATCGTCTGCATGCCGAGCGCTCTTGCCCCCTTAAGGTTCGCGCCGAGGTCGTCGAGGAAGACCGCATCGTGGGGGCTGATTCCAAGCTTCTCGCAAGCTATCTGGTAGATCCTGGGTTCAGGTTTACGCACGCCTTCGATGGCTGATTCGACGACCACGTCGAACAGACTCTGGACGTCGATCCCTGACGTGCGCGTCGTTGCTGCTTCGTCGCGGGCGACGTTGTTGGTGATGGCGCCGAGCTTCACCTTGCCGCGAAGGAACTTCACGACGTTCACGACTTCGGGACGCTCGCCGAAGCCCTGGAAGAACCATTCCATGAAGAAGCGGCCGCTTGCCGGGCTGCCCACGGCCTTCACGTGCAGGTCGAACTCATCAGCGAAGCCGTCCCGTGTCAGTTCGCTCCGTTCGAAGCGGGACCAGGGGCCGTCTTCGGGTGCGAAGATGGCCCAGCGCACGTCATCCGGGATGTGATGGTCGATGCAGAACTGCTTGATGCGCGTCACAGGCGAGTGCGTCAGCACTCCCCCGATGTCGAAGATGGCCGCCTTGATGTGGGTCACGGACGGAATCGTAGCCGCCGTTTGGCGGCTACTCCAGTCGCCGCCACGACGGCGCCCATCTCCGCGTTAGCCGTTGACTCCGAGCTCGTTCCGGATCAACTCGCAGATCTCCGAGGCGGGACCTTCGCCCTGGAGGCTGTTCAGCATCTTGTTGATGGTTACGGCGATGCTCAGGCCGGCTTCGGGATCGGCGAATGCGGTCGAGCCGCCCGCGCCGGAGTGGCCGAAAGCGCTCTCTCGCGGGCCGGTAACCGTGTTCACGCCCATCATCTTGCCGCCGTTGAAGAAGCCGATGCTCTTGCGCATCGGCATGAACAGCACGCGGTC
>CAZKZR010000568.1:0-2332 GCA_964557245.1 uncultured Anaerolineaceae bacterium
TACCGATGACTACGGTAAGGACCTGAGCACCCAGTTCCAGAAGTACTTCAAGGAAAACGGCGGGAGCATCGTTGGTACTCCGTCCGGCTACGAGAAGAAGACCACGGACTTCAAGTCGATCATTTCGGCCATCAAGGAAGCCAAGCCTGACGTCATCTACCAGGCCGGTTTCTACGCCGAAGCCACCCCGTTCCTGCAGCAGCTCCGCGCTGACGCTGACCTCAAGTCGATCCCGTACGTCGGCGGCGACGGCATCAAGAACGACGAACTGATCACCGGGGCGAAGGACGCGGCTGAAGGCGCTTACCTGGCCCTGCCCGGAACCACCGGCTCCCAGTTCGAGACCTACAAGAAGAAGTACGCCGACCTCTTTAAGGGCAACGCGGAAACTGCAACCTTCGGCCCCGAGGCCTACGACGCCGCGACGGCGATCATCAAGGCGCTCGAAAAGGCTTCCACCGATAAGGGCGGCAAGCTCGAAATCGACCTCAAGAAGGTCAACGAAGAGATCAAGAAGAGCGACTTCGAAGGCGCATCCGGCAAGGTCACCTTCGGCAACAACGGCAACCGCGCAGGCGGCGTTGTTCGCTTCTTCAAGATCCAGGGCGGCAAGTACGTCCAGCTCGAAGCCGGCAAGAAGTAATCTCGCCAGCGCCAATCACCCAAACGGGAGAGGCGGCCTTCAAGCCCCTCTCCCGTTTTTTCGGATCACTCCCAAGGAAGTTCGGCCATGACGGTCCTTTTTCTCGCTTCCGCTGAGTTCTGGGCCGACCAATTTGTCAACGGGATGACCACGGGCAGCATCTACGCGCTCATCGCGCTCGGCTACACGATGGTTTACGGGGTGCTCCAACTTATCAACTTCGCTCACGGCGAAGTCTTCATGATCGGCGCCTTCGCCGGATACGGCGTGCTCGTGGCCCTGGGCGGCGACGACATCTCAGGCGCGATGGTCGCCCTTTCCATCCTCCTCGCACTCATCGCGGCAGGCGCCGCTTCCATGTCGACGGCGCTGCTTATCGAGCGCATCGCCTACCGGCCGCTCCGCCACGCGCCGAGGCTGGCCCCGCTCATCAGCGCCATTGGCGTAAGCGTTTTTCTGAGTCACCTCGTCGACGACGGGTTCCTCGAAGGCCAGTCCAAGTTCTATCCCACGATCTTCCCCACCGGCGACGTTTCGCTCGGCCCGCTGACTATCTCCTACCTGCAGATATTCCTGATGGGTTCGTCGCTCGCAATGATGCTGGTCCTCTACTGGACCGTGCAGCGCACCCGTATCGGCAGGTCGATTAGAGCAGTCGCGGAAAGCCGCGACAACGCCGCCCTCATGGGCATCGATGTGAACCGCGCGATCATGGTCACCTTCGCGCTGGGCGCCATCATGGCCGGCTTCGCCGGTGTCCTCTATGGACTGTTCTACAGCAGCATCCGCGGCAGCATGGGCTTCATCCCCGGTGTGAAAGCGTTCACCGCGGCTGTCCTCGGCGGCATCGGCAGCATCCAGGGCGCCGTCATCGGCGGCTTCTTCCTCGGCCTGACAGAGACCGTCGGCCGCGAACTCCTGAACGAGATCCCCGGCGTCAATTTGCCGAACCAGTGGAAGGATGTCGTCGCCTTCAGCCTCCTCGTCCTCGTGTTGATCTTCCGGCCGACGGGCATCTTCCGGCAGCGGGAGACCAAACGTGCCTGACGCCCTCGGCCGCATCGAATCGCTCCGCGCACGGCTTCCCGAGTGGTCGCACGCGCTGATCTTCTTCGTCCTCGGCATGGCCTGTCTCGTGTTCCTCGACGAGACCTGGATCCGGATGCTCTTCCTGGTCACGCTCTACGCGACCCTCGGAATGGGTCTGAACGTCGTCGTTGGCCTCGCCGGCCTGTTGGACCTTGGGTTCGTTGCGTTCTTCGCCGCCGGAGCCTATGTCGTCGCCATCTGGGGCGCACCGGTGTCTCCGTCCGTCGCGGGGACAATGAACTACTGGCTTCTCCTGCCCATGGCCGTAGTCATCGGCGCCGGCATCGGCATGTTGCTCGGCCTCCCGGTGCTCCCTCTGCGGGGTGACTACCTGGCGATCGTCACACTCGGCTTCGGCGAGATCATCCGCATCCTCGCCCTCAACATGGACAACTACACGCGCGGCTCATCCGGGCTGTTCGGCATCAACAAGCCGGATTACGGGCTCGGCAAGGTGGATCATGTGAACGAATTCTTCGTGATGATCCTCATCGCCGCGATGGTCGTCTGGTTCGTGACCTCGCGCTTACGCGATTCCCGCGTGGGCCGCGCCTGGGAGGCTATCCGCGAAGACGAAGACGTCGCCGCTGGCATGGGCAT
>CAZKZR010000569.1:0-2328 GCA_964557245.1 uncultured Anaerolineaceae bacterium
CCGCCAGCCGGTCAGTTCGTGAAATCCGGCAATGGCGGCTCCCATGGTCCCGTAACCCGCGAGTTCGGCCTGGGGACCCGTCGCTCCGCTGAGGCACGTACTGAGCATGATCAGGCCCGGGTTGCTGGCTCGCAAAGTCTCGTAGTCGAGGCCCCAGCGTTGCATGGCGCCGGGAGCGAAATTCTCGACTACGACATCAGCCCATTCGGCCAGGCGCAGGGCGACTGTGCGAGCGGCCGGTTTTGCCAGGTCAAGGGTGATCCCGAGCTTTCCGAGGTTTACGTTGCAAAAGTTCGCGGAGCGTTCTGGACCCACGACTCCGTCCTTGTACGGCTGCCCGGTCCGAAGTGCATCGAGGAACTTCGTGCTTTCAACCTTGACCACGGTGGCGCCCCAATCAGCGAGGATGCGCGTCGCCGCCGGAGCGGCATACACCCAGGAAAAGTCGGCGACCTTGAGACCTTCCAGCGGCAGGCTGCTCGAGACTGCTGAAGTTGGAGCCTTGCCGAGTCTTGGACGAGCGGCGCTGACTTCTTCGTTGTGTTCATCCAGACGAGGCGGGCGGCGCCGGTATTCGATTGGCGTGGCGCTGAATTTTGCGAATGGGCCAGGAAAAGCGGCGAGTTCGTTCGCCACGGGATGCGCCAGCCGTTGCCAGTACTCCCGGGCCTGGAGCTGGACGGAGCCGGCAACGTCGGAGGTGGTGCTGACCGGCACGATTAACACGTGGCGGTCGAACGTTCCCTGGAGCAGCTCCGCTTTCGTATGGGAGAGGGTGAACTGTTCGATGGCGGCCATGGCCCGCAGCAGTTCGGACACCGGCTCCTGGCCGGTGGTAAGGAGTTGGACGTACGCCACCCAGTCCTTGTCGCGGGTCGCTTCGTCAACGAAGCCTTCTTCGTGCATCCACTCGAAAAGCCGCCGGGTGAACTGGCCGAGCACGTTCCCGAAGAGCAGGGTGATGTTTACGAAGCCATCCCTGCAGGGATAGACAAAACGGACGAACAAGGGGCCGAACTTGAGACCTCCGCCGACGCGGCCCAGCCGAAGGTCCCCCCAGGCCGGGGCGAGAATGACTGATTGCGTCGCCATCATGGACGCTGCCTGGGCGGAGATATCAACATGCTGGCCCCGTCCGTCGCGCTGGCGGGCCGCGAGGGCGATGAGGGCGCCGACCGCCGCTTCCGCGCCGGCGTGGAGGAACGCCTGTGGCACGGAGGGCGCGACTGGAACGCGGTCATCGTCGCCGGTCAAAAAGAGCGATCCAGACGCAGCCCAGACCGTCAGGTCGGAAGCCGCCCAGGTGGCGTGCGGGCCGGTTGCCCCGAACGGTGTGATCGACACCACGATGAGCCGCGGATTGCGCGCGGACAGCGCGTCAAAGCCGAGGCCTAGACCGTCGAGGTACCCGGGAGCGAACGATTCAAGCACGATGTCGGCGGAATCCACAAGTTCAAGAAACGACCGTTTGCCTGGCTCCGAGGCGAGGTCCAGCGCGATGCTGCGCTTGTTTCGGGCGTACGCCCACCATGCCAGGGAGTGCTCGGCGTCCGGCTCGTCGTGCCGGAAGGGCCCCGCCTGCCTGAGCGGCGAGCCGGACGGGGGTTCCACCGCGATCACATCCGCACCGAGGTCCGCGAGCATCGCCCCGGCAACCGCCGACATGTTCGTCGTTAGATCCAGAACACGGTACGGATTCAGCAACAGGCCAGGTTCCGTCGGCGCATTTTCGGGAGTTTATCAACTCGCGAGTGTTCTCGCGCAAACGACATTTCCGTGTCGTGTTTCGCGTCCCGAGGGCCGCCGAGATTTACTTGAGCAGGCCCCGCTCCTGGAGGGCTTTCTTCATCGTGCTGCCGATATCGGCCGGGGAATCAGAGACCCACGCGCCCGCGTTGGCGAGCGCGGCCTTCTTGTTTTCGGCCTTGCCGTCTTCACCGGAGATGATGGCGCCTGCGTGGCCCATGCGCCGGCCAGGAGGGGCCGTCGCCCCGGCGATGAAAGCCACGACGGGCTTCTTCACGTTGGCCTTGATGTACGCGGCGGCTTCCTGTTCGGCCGAGCCGCCGATCTCACCGACCATCACAATTGCATCGGTATCCGGGTCTTCGTTGAGCATGCGGATGGCTTCCACCTGGCGGGTGCCGATGATCGGGTCGCCGCCAACTCCGATGCAGGTGCTCTGGCCGATGCCTTCGTTGGTGAGCTGCGCGACAACTTCGTAGACGAGGGTGCCGGAGCGGCTAACGACGCCGACGCGGCCGGGAAGGAAGACATCGCCGGGCATGATGCCGACGCGGGTCTTTGTGGAGGGAGTAATGACTCCGG
>CAZKZR010000570.1:0-2325 GCA_964557245.1 uncultured Anaerolineaceae bacterium
ACCGCGTCGCCACCATGCAGGCCAAGGGACTCGTGCCGAACTACGAAGCCTCAACCGCCAAGCTCTTCGGCTCCGAGATGGGGCAGCGGATTTCGCTCACCGGTATGCACCTGCTGGGCACGCTTGGCCAGCTGCGCGACGGCTCCAAGCACCAGGTCATCGACCAAGCGTCCAGCTACCTCGGCTCGGTTAGCGGCACCATCGCGGCCGGCACCAGCGAAATCCAGCGCGGCATCATCGCAACGCGCGGACTGGGCCTTCCGCGCGGCTAGGAGCCGCGCCCCTCTGCGGGCGCTTGCGGCATGCCGCAAAATCGGCTCTATCCACTTCGTCAGGAGGCCCGCCGCAGTGCGGGCCTTCGTCTTTGGAGGATCGTTATGCGCGTAGGGATATCCTTGACCAGCTCCCACCGCATCCGCGAGCCCCGCGAGGGTGCGCGCTGGATGATCGAACGCGCATCCGCCGCCCGCGAAGCCGGCCTCGATTCGCTGTTTGTCGGCGACCACCATTCCACCGGCGGCGCGTACTACCAGAACGTCCCCATCCTCGCCCGCATGCTTGCCGAATGGGGCGATGCCGCGGCTGGGTGCCTCTTCCTTCTCCCGCTCTGGAATCCTGTGCTGTTGGCCGAGCAAGTCGGCACGCTGGCGTCAATCGCCACGGGCCCGTTCATCGTCCAGACCGGACTTGGGGACGGGCGGGACCAGTTCGAAGCCATGGGCGCCAACATCAAGCACCGGCCCTCCGCCTTCGAGGAGTCGTTGGACTGTGTGAAGCGGCTCCTCGCGGGTGAAACCGTCTCTTCCAGCGGCCGATTCACCTTCTCTAACGCCCGTGTATCTCCACGTCCGCCCGAGCCAGTCGAGTGGTGGCTTGGCGGCAGTGCCCGAGTCTCAATCGAACGGGCCGCTCGTCTCGGCGACGGCTGGTTGGCCGCGCCGTCGCTCTCTCCTGAGCAGGCACAACGCCAGCTGAACACCTACCAGCAGGCGTGCCGTTCGCTCGGCAGGGAGCCGGGCGTTTCGGCCATTCGGCGCGACATTTACGTCGGCGAATCGTCCGAGGAAGCGCGTTCCGTTGCCGAACCAATTCTCGATGCCGGCTACCGCGGATTCGACCCTTCGGCGCCGATTTACGGCTCAATCGATGAAGTGGCCGCCGCTTTCCGGCAGCTCGGGACGCTCGGCTACAGCGATGTCATTGTGCGCCACCTGACCGACGACCAAGACAAAGTGCTCGGATCGCTGAAGCGGCTGAAAGACGTGCGCTCGTCGGTGGAATAGCCGACCTGATTCGCGTCTACTTCTTGACCAGCTTGTAAACGGCGCCCTCGCGGTCAACGGTGAAATACACCTCGCCCGCTTCGTCCTCTCCGAAGGCGCTGATGCCCTCCGGGACTTTACCCGCCTCCACCGTGCTGAACGTCCCGTCAGCGGCGCGCGTCGTGGCCCAGAGTTTGGATTCGCAGTAGTCCGCAAACAGGTACCGCCCGACCAGCGTCGAGATGGCTTTCCCGCGGTACACGTACCCGCCTGTCACGGAACATCCCTCGCTGTGGCTGTACTCGAATACCGGCAGAACCAGGCCGTCCTGCTTGCAGTCGGTCTGCGGCTTGAAGCAGTGCGTCCCTTCCATCGTGTTCCAGCCATAGTTCTCGCCGCCCTTGCTCGCCGCTGCCTGGAAGTCGACTTCCTCGTACTTGTCCTGCCCAACGTCCCCGATCCACATGTCGCCGGTGCTACGGTCGAAGCTGAACCTCCACGGGTTGCGCAGCCCGTAGGCCCAGACCTCGGGCCGGGCATTCGTTTCGGATACGAACGGGTTGGTTGCGGGGATCCCGTACGGGCTGCCGCTATTCACATCGATGCGCAACAGCTTCCCGAGCAGCGCTCCCAGGTTCTGGCCGTTCCCGTTGGGGTCGCCGCCGCTCCCTCCATCTCCCATCGAGATGTACAGGTAGCCATCCGGACCGAAGGCGAGCATGCCTCCGTTGTGGTTGGGGTACTGGTCCGCCACCGCGAACAGGACCTTCCCGCTGCCGGTGTCGGCGGTGTCGGCCGTCGGGGTGGCCACCCGGTATTCGGCGACGGTGTTGTCAGCGTCCTGGGCTGTGTAGGCGACGAAGAACCGGCCGTTTTTCTCGAAATCTGGGTGGAACGCCAGGCCCAGCAGTCCCTGTTCGTTGCCGCTCGAACTCACCAGAGCCGTGATATCGAGGAAGGGCTGCGCCACCAGCAGCCCGGACTTGATCAGGCGTATCCGGCCCGGCTTCTCGAGCACGAAGAGCCGGTTGGAGTTGTCGCCCGCATTTGTCACGAACGTCGG
>CAZKZR010000571.1:0-2325 GCA_964557245.1 uncultured Anaerolineaceae bacterium
TTCTCCAGCCCGATCTCGATCGCGTAATGCGCGCGCTCGTTGAACAGCCGCAGCAAGTCCTCGTCCACCCGGTCGATTTCGTTGCGCCAATGCTCGATGTTTCCGCTGCCGGCCATGGATTGAGGATAGCAAACCGCCGCTAACCGCGTATGCTGTCTAGACAGTCTAGACAGCAGGTGCGGCCATGATCGCGCGAAAGTCATCCAAATGGCAGCTCCAGGAAGCCAAAAACAAGCTGAGCGAGGTCATCCGCCGCGCCCGCGAAGAAGGCCCCCAGACGATCACCGTCCGCGGGGAAGACGCCGTGGTGATTGTGCAGGCCGAGATGTATGACGAGTACTTCCAAAGCCGTCGGCCAAAGGAGTCGCTGGCAACGTTCTTCGAACGCTGGCGCAAAATCCTGGGGCCAATTGAACTCGACCTCACGTCTCCCCCGGAGGCACCTCTTCGCGACATTGAGTTCCCTGAGTAGCCGTGTACATCCTCGATACCAACGTAGTTTCGGAGGCAAGTCGTGAAGGGTCCGCACCAGGCGTACTCGCTTGGCTTGGTCGCCACGACTCCGACGCCCAGTACATAAGTGTCATGACACTGGCTGAGATCGCTGGCGGAATTGAGAAGCTGCCGCCGGGTCATCGCCGCACGAACCTCGAACAATGGCTCGAGGGACTCCAGCAGCAGTTCCAGGGCTACATCCTGCCAGTCGACGCAGAGACCGCGCTCCTGTGGGGATCTATGCGCCAACGTTTCTCATCTGGTGGGCAGAGTCCGCCGTTCGTCGACCTTATGATCGGTGCCGCCGCATTACGTCACGGCTTCACGGTCGTCACGCGCAACGTGAACGACTTCGGACGATTCGGCGTCCCGGTCATCAACCCCTGGGAAGACGAAAACGGGGCCTGACGGCCCCGTTCAACGTTCGCTTGAGACTTGCCTAGTTCTCCGGCGTGAACCGCACTGGCAGGTGCTTGATCCCGCCGATGAAGTTGGACCGCAGCCGCTGCACCGGGCCGGCCAGCTCGATGTCCGGGAACCGCCGGAACATCTCCTCATAGAGCACGCGCAGCTCCAGCTTCGCAAACCCGGCGCCGAGGCAGAAATGCTCGCCGATGCCGAACGCGAGGTGCTCGTTCGGCGTCCGCGTGATGTCGAACACGTCCGAGTTCGGGAAGACGTCCTCGTCCCGGTTCACCGACGGGTACCACATCACGACGCGTTCGCCGGCCTTGATCAGCTGGTTGCCCACCTGCGTGTCTTCCAGCGTGTTGCGCGCCATGTGCATCACCGGCGAAACCCAGCGCAGGATCTCTTCGATGGCGCCGGGGAGCAGCGTCATGTCGTTGAGCAGCTTCGCTTTCTGCTCCGGGTGTTCGCACAACGTCAGCAGTCCGCCGGACATGCCGTTCCGGGTCGTTTCGTTTCCCGCCAGGATCAGCAGGAAGCAGAACCAGAGGATGTCTTCGTCGGTGAGCTTTTCGCCCTCGAGCTCTGAGTCGCAGAGGATGCTGATCATGTCGTCGCTTGGCGTGATCCGCCGGCTCTGCAGCGCCTGGGCGTAGTACCCGAACATCTGCATCGTGCCCATGTTCCCGGTGATGTTGGCCGCTTCCTGCGTGCCGCGCTGCTCCTCTGGCACGTCGGTCTGATACTCCGGGTCCCCAGGGCCGAGCACCTTGTTCGTCAGCTGGAACATCAGCGCCCAGTCTTCTTCCGGGACCCCGAGCATCCGGCAGATCACCGCCAGGGGAATGTTGCAGGCGATGTCGATGACGAAGTCGCTCTCGCCCTTCTTCGCAATGCTGTCCAACAGGATGTTCGTCGTTTCGCGGACCTTCGGCTCCCACAGGGCAACAGCGCGCGGGGTGAAGGCCTTGTTCACCAGGCGGCGCATCTTCACGTGCCGCGGCGGGTCCATCGTAATCAGCATCTTGCCGTTGCCGGCGGCCGCCGCCGTGGTTTCGTCTTCGTTCACCGGGAAGAACGAAACGATGCCCTTCTCGGACGAGAAGATCTGCGGGTTCCGCGAAACCTGCAGCACATCGGCGTACTTCACCAGGTTCCACCAGCCGCGGCTGTACTCGTTCTCCGGCTTCCAGCTAATCGGCGATTCGCGCCGCAGGATCTTGAATGCCTCGTGGGCGCGGCCGGATTCGAACAATAGCTCGTCGCCGAGGTCGATGTCGGCGAAGGTCATAGGGGCAATCTCTGTGGTCATGGCATGGCCTCGGGTTCGTGTGCTATCGAAACTTACCGCTCGGTCGATAGAGTACGGCAACGCGGCAGCCCCACGCTACCCCTTTATTGAACGCCCGTTCACTGAAGTCT
>CAZKZR010000572.1:0-2309 GCA_964557245.1 uncultured Anaerolineaceae bacterium
ACAGTTCGCCGAGGTCGCACAAGAGTTCGAGCGAAACTTTCGCGAACGCGACGAACGCGGCGCATCGGTCACCGTGACCCTCGGCGGAAAGACGGTCGTGGATCTCTGGGGCGGCCGGCAGAACGCTGACAAACCGTGGAACAAAGACACCGTGACCACCGTGTTCTCCTGCACCAAGGGCGCGGTCGCGATCGCTGCGCATCTCCTCGTGAGCCGCGGTGAATTGGAAATTGACGCTCCCGTCGCGAAGTACTGGCCCGAATTCGCGAAGAACGGCAAGGAAAACGCGACCGTCCGCATGATGCTGGACCATTCGGTTGGCGTGCCGGCCATCCGCGAAGCCCTGAAGGAACGCGCCTGCTGCGACTGGGACTACATGATCCACCGCCTGGAGGAAGAGGAGCCGTTCTGGAAGCCCGGCGTCCGCAACGGCTACCACATGAGCAATTTCGGCTGGACTGTCGGCGAACTCGTGCGGCGCGTCGCCGGGATGTCCATGGGCACCTTCTTCCAGAAGGAAGTGGCTCAGCCCACCGGCGCCGAGTTCTGGATCGGGGCGCCCGAAGAGGTTGAAGAGCGTTTCGCTCCGGTCATCCCCTACGCGCCCCAGCCTGATGACGCGCCCAGTGACTTTGTCCTCACGCTACTCGCCGACGCTACCTCCATTTCAGCGCTCTCACTCCGCAATGGCGGCGGCTTCGACCCCAACGCGCGTGACTGCCATGCCGCGGAAATTGGCGGCGGTGGAGGGATTTCCAACGCCCGAGGTCTCGCCCGCATCTACGCTCCGCTCGCGAACGGCGGCTCACTCGACGGGGTCACATTGGCCGACCCCGTAACACTCGCGCGCATGGGCGAGGTCTCTTCCGCAACAAAAGAGGACGCCACCCTCCTGATCCCCACCCGGTTTGCCCTGGGCTTCATGAAGTCCATGGATAACCGCAAGTGGAAGCCCGGCAACACCGACAGCGTCATCATGTCGCCGACGGCATTCGGTCACGTCGGCGCTGGCGGGAGCCTCGGCTTCGCCGACCCGGCTGAGGGCATGAGCTTCGGTTACGCCATGTCTCGCATGGGCAAAGGCATCCTGATGAACGACCGTGGACAGTCCCTCGTCGACGCGGCCTACCGGTCGATCGGCAAGACCACGAACGCCGGCGGAGTGTGGATGTAGCTGACTTACGCCGAGCGGGCCCGCCGTCCCCGGCGTGGACCTTCCAGCGCCTGCTCCGCCAGCTTTTCCCAGGCTGCCGCGCTCACCTGCGCCTGCCTCGCCTGGCTCACGTGCGTGTAGATCTGTGTCGTGTTGGCCGAGCTGTGCCCGAGCAGGTCTTGCACGATACGAAGGTCGGCGCCGCCGTCGAGCAGGTGCGTCGCGAACGAGTGCCGCAAGAGGTGCGGATGGACGTCGGCCGCGATTCCGGCCGCCGCTGCGTGCCGTTTGATGAGCGATTGAACCGAGCGCGCCGTCAAGCGTTGTCCGAACTTGTTGAGGAACAGCGCCGGTGTGGTCTGACGCCCCGCACGGCTCGAAGCGGCGGCGTGCAGCGTCGGGCGCCCCGCCTCGAGGTACCGCTCCAGCGCCTGCATCGCCGGCTCACCGAAGAGCACGATCCGCTCCTTCGAACCCTTTCCGTGGATGATCGCCTCTCCCTCTCCCAGATCGACCTGCCCCATGTCGAGCGAGACCAACTCCGAAATGCGCAGCCCGCCGCCGTAGAGCAACTCGAACATTGCGCGGTCTCGCAGCCCGGCCGGCGTTTCTGCGTCGGGTTGCCGCATCAGCGCATCCAGCATCGCGGGGTCCAGGACTTTCGGGAGCCGCTTCGGACGTTTTGGCAGCGCAACGCCATAGAGCAGGTCGCGTTCCGTCGCGCCTTCCTGGAGCAGGTACTTATAAAACCCGTGGACGGTGCTCGTCCGCCGGGTGATTGAAGCCGCAACCATGCCGGAGTCCTTGAGCTCGGTCAGGTATTCGCGGAACAGCGCGCGCGTCGTGCGCAGCGGCTCCAGTTCGTGCTCGGCGCACCAGCCCAGGAAGCTCCCGATGTCGTTCCTGTAGTTCCGGATGGTGTAGGCCGACCTGTTGCCGACTGCGAGCAGCTCGCGCAGATACGCATCAAGGAACGCCTCGGCGGTCTTATGAGCTGCGGGCTCAGTGGCCATCACGGATTCTGTTTCGTCAAGAACCTAAGCGCGAGCAGCGGCATACTTTGCAAACATTTCAGCGATCATTGAAACTTCTGGGGTGGCTGTTTCCCAATCCGATGCAACCTCCTTCGTCGAAGCCTGCGGGTTAGCCCTTGAAG
>CAZKZR010000573.1:0-2304 GCA_964557245.1 uncultured Anaerolineaceae bacterium
TCGCCAGGAGCGATTGGGCCGCAAGGTGGATCGCCACCAGCGAGGTGGAACAGGCAGTCTGGACGTTCACGCTCGGCCCGCGGAGGTTCAGCTTGTAGCTGACGCCGGTCGAGAGGAAATCCTTGTCGTTGCTGGTGTGGCGGACCATGAACATGCCGAGCGAGTCCGTCAGCGCGGGGTTGGTCAGCAGGTTATGAATGAGGTATCCGTTCATTCCGGATCCGGCGTAGACGCCGATGCTTCCGGCGAACCGCGCGGGTGGGTGGCCGGCGTCTTCCAGCGCCTCCCAGCAACACTCCAGGAAGTGGCGATGCTGAGGATCCATGAGCGCGGCGTCTCGGGGGCCGATCTCGAAGAAGTCGGCGTCGAACGCTTCGACGTCTTCGAGTATGCCGGACACGGGCACGTAATCCGGGTGGCCCGCAAGTTCCGCGCTCACGCCTGAAGCCAGCAGTTCGTCGTGGCTACGCTTCGCCAGGCCCGAGCGTCCAGACTGCGCCAACTCCCAGAAGTCGGCGACGTTGCGCGCACCCGGGAACCGGCCCGCCATGCCGACAATCGCGATGTCAGTTGGCGCGCTCACGACCTGCGCTTCTTCTTGCTGGCCCATCGTGCCGTCCCTAAACCGTAACGGGCCGCCGTGCCAGTGCCGCCCGCCGGGCACTTGCCCTGTTCATCGCATCTTGACCAGTCGTTGTTGAGGCGACGTTGTCTGAGAGGTGGGCGGCGAGGTCGCCGACTGTTGGGTACTTAAACAAATCCGTGAGCCGCAGCGCTGGATGGTGCTCCTTGAGGCGTTTATGCACCTGGAGCAAGAGCAGGGAATTCCCGCCAAGGTCGAAGAACGAACGGTCCAGCGGCACGTCGGGAGTCTGGAGCACGGTTCGCCAGGTTGCGGCAACGAAGTCGCGCGCCCCGGAATCGGCGGCGTGGACCGCGGCGGTTGGAGACGGCGCCGGCATCGGCGCTGAGGCGACCGCGCTGGGCGGCGGAAGCGCCTTGCGGTCCAGCTTGGCGTTGGGCGTGAGCGGCAGAGACTCCATCCAGACGAAGTTTGTCGGCACCATGTATTCCGGCAGCGAAGCGCCAAGAGCCTGGCGAAGAGTGGTATCGGCCGGCTTCTCTGCCGTACCCGCAACGAGGTAGGCGACGAGCCGCTGGTCGCCGGGCGAGTCTTCGCGAGCAATGACGGCGGCCTCAACTACACCGGGAAGCGCGCGCAGAGCGGCTTCGATTTCGCCAGGCTCAATGCGGTATCCCCTCACTTTGACCTGCTGATCGAGCCTGCCCAGGAATTCGAGGATCCCGTCTGGGCGGATGCGCGCGAGGTCGCCGGTCTGGTACATCCGGGCGCCAGGAGTAGCGGAGTAGGGATCGGGACGGAAGCGCTCTTCTGTCAGCTCCGGGCGCTGCAGGTATCCGCGGGCGACGCCCTCGCCGCCGATCCAGAGTTCGCCGGTCATTGCGAGTGGCAACTGCCGCTGGGCTCGGTCGAGGATGTAGACGCTCGTGTTGGCGATCGGCGAGCCGATCGGGCAGTTCGCGTCTTGTCCGCTGACCGGGCTGGTGGTCGACCAGATGGTGGTCTCGGTTGGCCCATACATGTTCATGACCCGTCCGCCCGTCGCCGCCACCAATTCAGCGGCAAGGTCCCCCGGCAGCGCCTCGCCGCCAACCATCAGCAGCTGGATATTCTTGAATGCCGCGCGGTTCGCGGGATCGGCAAGCAGCAAGGCGGCCATCGACGGTGTGCACTGCAGGTGCGTGACCCGATGGTCCCGAACGAGCGCTGCCACGGAATCGTCGGGCGCAGCGAAGGTACCCTGGACTTCTCGCATCACTGCCCCGAGTTTCTCGAGGCCGGCAAAGACGGCCTCGTCCGGGAGGCCGAAATCCACTAGACAGGCGATTTCGTCCACGCCGGCCTCATGAATCCGTTGAGCGATCTCTTTCGCGCGATCAGGCGTACCGAACAGCCCGCTGGTCTCGTAGTAGCGCTCGAACGCGATCTCCAGCAGTTCGCGCAGTTCCTCGGGTGCCAATGCGTTCAGGAGCTCGTTCGGGTCGTCTCCCTGGGGAAGCGACTTGAACGTCGGAAACGACGATGCGAACTGCTTGATAAGCCCGACGGAACTTCCGAGGTACCGGATCATCGGTTCGCGGACCGCGTCACGAACCTCGTCCTCGTCGTCGCCGATGTGCGTGTGCAGCATTAGCGTCACGATGCCCGAGCCCTGGTGGCCCGCTGCTGCCCATGCCTCACGGTACGTCCGGACGCGTTCCGCGACGGACTCCACGGATTGG
>CAZKZR010000574.1:0-2301 GCA_964557245.1 uncultured Anaerolineaceae bacterium
GACCAGCACCGGGCCCGGGCGGCCGGTGCGGCAGATGTGCGCTGCTTCGCGGATCGAGAGAGGGATCTCCTCCGGGCGCATCACGAGGTAGTTGTGCTTCGTGATCGAGTGCGTGATGCCGGTGATGTCCGCTTCCTGGAACCCGTCCTTGCCCAGCAGCGAGCGCGCAACGTTGCCGGTCAGCGCGAACACGGGGGTGCTGTCCATCCAGCTGGTGCAGATGCCGGTGACGAGGTTTGTGGCGCCCGGTCCACTGGTACCGAGGCAGGTGCCCATGCGCCCGCTAGCGCGAGCATAGCCATCGGCCATGTGCGCGGCGGCCTGCTCGTGGCGAACCAGAATGTGGCGAATGCCGGGGAACTGGGGGAGCGTGTCATATAAAGGAAGGACCACGCCTCCGGGGTACCCGAAGATCGTGTCGACTCCTTCGCGCTGGAGGCTATCCAGCACCATCTGTGCGCCGGTCATGCGCGGCATAAAACAGGGACCTTCCCCGCGGCAGCCATGGTTTCCGGCGTTGCCCCCGGTAAGGGGTATCCGGCGCCCGCCACGCCGTTCGGTCGTGGCTTCCTTCCGTCTCTCGTTGAGACGACGAAAGGATTGAGGCGAGGAGGGTTGGCTGGTGGGCCGATTTCCCTCCGGCGTAAAACCGCAGTTTGCCTAGAGTACGACGCGAACCCGAGAACGTGAAGGGCAAACGAACGCCACCCCTCGAAGCTCCGTCTACAATCAATGAACACAAACCGCGCAGCTCCTCAGCTGACACCGGTGCACGGAGGTCGAACACATGCCGAAAGCCTTGAGCAATCCGGACAGCGAGGGAGCGTCCGCCAAGATCACTGAGCGCATCCGCGAGGTAGGCGGTTGGAAGGGCGAGACGCTGGCAAAGCTTCGCCAGCTCATCCACGAAGCCGACCCAGAGGTCGTGGAAGAATGGAAGTGGGAGAAGCCGTCATCCGGCGGAGTCCCTGTTTGGTCTCACGACGGCATCATCTGCACCGGCGAGGTCTACAAGGATTGGGTGAAGCTGACCTTCATGCGCGGCGCCTCAGTTGAAGACCCGAAGAAGCTCTTCAATTCCAGTCTCGAAGGCAACGCCCGCCGCGCCATCGACTTCCGCGAGGGCGAAGCCATAAACGAAGCGGCCTTCAAGCAATTGATCCGTGCGGCTGTCGCGGCGAACGAGTTGGTGGTCGCTTCGCGGGCGGCGAAGAAGAAGTAGCACAGCCGGCGCCGGTTGCGGGCGAACCCGGTTCTCTCGAAGAATGGTGCCCGTGAGCTCAACCCCAACGTCCCCTCCTTATAAGGACATGGTCTGGATCCCCGGTGGCGAATTCGCCATGGGTAGTGACCTTGCGGACTACCCGGAGGAGCATCCGATCCGGCCGGTCCACGTCGATGGCTTCTGGATGGACTCGCACACCGTCACCGTGGCGGAGTACCGGCGCTTCGTAAAAGCCACCGGCTACGTAACCGTCGCAGAGCGGCCGCTGGATCCGGAGTACTACCCGAACGCCGACCCGGCGCTGCTGCTTCCAGGCTCAATGGTTTTCCACATGACCCGCGGCCCCGTTGACTTGCGTGTCATGCGTAACTGGTGGGGGTACGTCGCTGGCGCAAACTGGAAGGCACCCGGCGGCCCGCATACCAACACGGGCGGCCTCGAACGCCACCCGGTGGTGCACGTCAGCTGGGAAGACGTCGCCGCCTACGCCGAGTGGGCCGGCAAAGACCTCCCTACGGAAGCCGAATGGGAGTTCGCGGCTCGCGGTGGTCTCGATGGCGCCCTGTACTGCTGGGGTGACGAGTTCGCACCCGGCGGCAAGCAGCAGGCGAACACCTGGCAGGGCGAATTCCCCTGGCAAAACCTCCAACTCGACGGGTACTTGCTGACTGCGCCGGTGGGCTCCTTTCGGCCGAACGGTTACGGCCTGCACGACATGGCCGGCAACGTCTGGGAGTGGACCAGCGACTTCTATTCGGACTTTGCGGAAGAAGGCTCTACCCACCACTGCTGCGTCCCATCGAATCCGCGCGTGAGCACTCCTGAAGGCAGCTTTGACCTGAGTGACCCGGGCGGCGCCCACATTCCTCGACGGGTGATCAAGGGAGGGTCGCACCTCTGTGCCCCCAACTACTGCCGGCGTTACCGCCCGGCCGCCCGCCAACCGCAGATGGTGGAGACAGGCATGAGCCACATCGGATTCCGCTGCATCGTCCGCCCCTAACGCCAGCTCCCCACACTGCAACGGCATCACCACCGACCGTCCGTCGCAGCTCGAAGTTCGTCGTTCGTCGTCA
>CAZKZR010000575.1:0-2292 GCA_964557245.1 uncultured Anaerolineaceae bacterium
ACCGCTGTGAACCCGAACACCAGCGGCCAGCTCGTGCCTCCCTGGCGGCTGATCTCGTGCAGCAGGCTGGGCGGCGGGGCAACTCCCATCTCCGCCTCCATCTCGATCATGCGCTGGTTCGCGTAGAGCGAACTGCTCACGCTCGCGGACGACGCCGTAGGCAGTCGCACGCCGCCAAATCCCACCGCGCCGATTGCCAGCGCGAACGCCGCGGCAAATAGCGCCGTGCCCATCGTCTCCCGGTTCAATTCGCTGAATACAACGCAGGCTGCTGCACAGACCACGCCGGCCGCCAGGTCCAGCGCTGCGACCGTGATCAGAAGCCTGCGCAGCTCCCACCAGCTCATGGCGCCAGCTCGAGCAGCGCTCCGCCGCCCCACAGCACGATCACCAGCGCGAACACCAGGATGGAGACCTCGCGCATCTCATCCGAACGGCTTCGTCCGCCCAGCAAATCCCGGTCCAGGGGGTAGTAGGCATATGCCGGCGGGACACCCATGCCTCCGAACGCGCTGTTCAAACCAAGCATTACCAGCACGTAGCCCGCCGCTACCAGTCCGCCCGCCAGGTAGAACGCCATGGCAAAGCCATGCGCCGTCAGCGAGCCCTTGAGCCACAGCCCCGCCGTTGAGATCGCAACGATGCTGACCAGGCAGATTGCAAAGAGCTTCAGGAATTGAAGAACTACCCGCCAGACCGATTCGCCGCTGCTGATGCCACTCACCCAACCACTCTAGCACCGCAGGCAACGGCCGTGCGCAGCAAGACTCAGGCCGCGCGGCCGAACCACGCCCACGCCGCGGACGGGTCGCTCGATCGGTCATCTGAGCGGATCGGGAACCACAGCGGCGAGAGATTGTTTTCGAGCCGGCTCGGCGCTCGGTGGTCCGGGCGGGTCGTTTGCCACGTCGAATCATCGGCCGTCGCCGGGGGCGGAGCGGAAGCGTCCGCTGGTTGTGCCCCGCGCTCGGCGCGGACTCGCAGGCCCCACGCTTTCAGCGCTTCAGTGATGATTTCGAGCGATGCCGTCTCATCCAGGTACACCGTTTCCCGCGCTTCGGGAGACACGACGGTGACCGCCCTGGCCGGCGGTTCAACGTCAGAAGTACGGGGGACGGCTTTGAGGTAGCTCATCTTCGTACCAGAGATAACGACTGCCCCATGGGAGCAAACAGCGGGGATTGCCCCCATTTCGGTAACCGCTCGGTAAAAGTCGCGAGTCCCCCACCCCCAGATTCGACAGGACGGTCGACAGCGAGTGACAGCGCCACCGGAATGCGCTCTTTTCGCGCTCGAAAGTGAACACCAGGGAACCTGGTCAGTCTCGCGCGATGCCTACCACAAACCGCTTGAACGGCCGGCCATCGGCCGACCCGATCGGCGTCGTGACGGTGCTGCTGTTGTCCGCGCTGGCCGGGTCGTTCGTGTCCGAAGACACACCCGCCGTCGCAACCACAGAGCCGGCCGTCACGGCGTTCACCTTGAAGGTCAGCGTCAGCGTCACCGAGCTATCGGCCGCCATCTTCGGCCCAACGCAGCGCACCGTGGGCCCGGGCGCCGGGATCGAACACGTCCAGTTCGCGGGCTGGGTGGAACTCACGAACGTGGTCCCAACCGGCGTGCCCAAGGAGACAGTGGGCGAAGCCGCGACGTCCGGACCGTCGTTGCGCACCACGACCGTGAATGTCAGGTTTCCTCCGGCCGCAACCGGGCTCGGCGAACTCGTCAGCTGCAGGTTCAGGTCTGCAGAAGCCACTCGCAACACGGTCAGCGTCACGTCGTTTCCCGTGCCGCCCTTGTAGCTGATCTTCCACACGTAGCCGCCGTCGACAAACGTCGCGCCCTCCGGCAGGTCCAGGAACGTCCCCGAAACCGGCGCAACACTGGTGTTGTCGATAATCCGGTAGACGTCGCCCGTGCTCGGATCAACCGAGATATCCAGCTCCAGCACGGTCGTAGCGGGATTCAAGCTCAGGCCGTTGGTCACAAGTTGCCCGTACTCGGCGGGGGCCGATCCATCGATGTCCACGCGGAAGTATCCGGCGTTGAACACCGTCGTATTGAACACCGAGAGGGTGCCAGGCGCGTTTCCTGAACCCGGCCACACCAATCCGCCAAAGACGTCCACCTCGGAGACCATGCCCGTCCCACGCAGCCAGCCGTGCTCCGCGACCGAGACGAACGCCTGAGAACTCGCGTTCCAGGTGAGGTTCCCGGCGGTAACGTCCAGGGCGCCGGCGAAGAACGAACCTTCGATCTGCAGCTTCCCGCCTCCCACTAGTTCGAGGCCGC
>CAZKZR010000576.1:0-1770 GCA_964557245.1 uncultured Anaerolineaceae bacterium
CGCCTCTTCCTGGTCCGTGCCGGTGCTTACGGCGTGGACATCGCGTTGGGTGATCTCGCCGAGCGTCGTACGCGGCGCGGAAACCAGCAGGTCGCGGATCGAAACCACGCCCTGCAAGCGGCGATCGCTGTCCACCACGTACAGGTAGTACGCGCGCTCGGTGGGCGGCCGCAGCACGCGCAAATAGTCGATCGCCTGCTGTACCGTGATGCGCTCATTAAGGGAGACGAATCCGCGGCTCATCAGGCCGCCGGCCGATTCGTCCCCGTACTGGAGGAGCTCGGCTACTTCGTCGCCCCGGTCCAGCGCGGCAAGCGTCTCTTCCCGCTCCGAAGGCTCCAGTTGCTGGATGACGTCGGCGACGACGTCGTCTTCTACCTCTTCGAGGACTGCCGGAAGGTCTTCGACGCCCACGCCCCGGATGAGGTCACGCAGTTCATCGTCCTCGGCGTATTCAAACAGCTGGCCGACGATGTCGGTCGGCAGGTAATCGAGGAGTTGATGGCGTTCTTCTTCGTCCAGGTCCAGGACGAGTTCCGCGAGGTCCGCGGGATGAAGGGACGTTACGAGCGCGACAAGTTTCGCCCACTCGCCGGAGGCGGCAAGTGAACGTGCGTCATCGAGGACTTCGCGAGGCGCGATGTCTTCGGGCACTCAAGTGTCCTTCGTTTATCAGGTTCCGGGCACGCGGGTGTGCGCACGAACCGGAACGTACGTCTGGGGCTGAGAAGGGTCAATCGCCGGCCGTTAACACATTTCGCAGGACTTCGCCAGACGAAATGTGCAAACGCTTGTGCGGATGATCTATACTCTCCTCGCCCGCGTTGCGCGGGCTCCGGGAGGTGTGCGGTTGAGAAGCAAACGATTCTTCGCAGCAATTGCGGCCGGTCTGGGAGTGGTTGCCCTGATCCCGGTTGCCAACGCCCTGGGCGATGGCCCGGGCGAACCCACGGGGCGCTCAATCGAAGCGGCGACCGCCCTTGGCACCGGCTTCACCTACCAGGGCCGCCTGACTGACGCGGGCAGTCCTGCCAACGGCGCCTACGACCTGCGCTTCATCCTCTACGACGCTGAGACCGCCGGCTCCGCGGTCGGCAGCACCCTTACGAAGGAAGACGTGGCCGTCACCAACGGCCTGTTCTCCGTCGACCTGGACTTTGGCGCTTCGGCGTTCAACGGAGACGCTCGCTGGGTGGAGATCGCGGTTCGACCCGGCAGCAGTAGCGGCACGCACACGGTGCTTTCGCCACGCCAGCCGATCAGCCCTGCGCCCTACGCCCTGTTTGCCAAGGCTGCGGGCGGAATCGCCGTGCCGTTCGCCGCGTCAGGCACGTCAGCGGGCGCTCCGTCCAGCACGACTGGTCTCTTCACGGTAACGCAGACCGGGACAGGTATCGCCGTCGCGGGGAATCGAACCTCCACCGATAGCGCCGAATACCCGGCGGTATTGGGCACCAACAGCGGCGGCGGCGCCGGCGTCCAGGGCGAGTCGACATACGTCGATGGCGTCGCTGTGCGCGGCTTCGCGATCGGCGCGAATGGCGTCGGCGGCGAATTCAGCGGCTCGACAGCCATCGAGCTTGATGGAGCAATCAAGGTCTCCGGGTCCTCTCCTGCTGCGTTTGTGTTTGCCGTCGACACAGCCGGGCCGGATCGCAATACGTGCCCAGGCGACGGTGGTGCCCACCTGCCCGACCGAGCAGCCTATCTCAATGTCGATGATCCCAGCGCGATGGTCTTCATCACTCCGGTGAACGTCCTTGCACCGGT
>CAZKZR010000576.1:1780-2292 GCA_964557245.1 uncultured Anaerolineaceae bacterium
GGTATCCAGCCGTAGCGCCCGCGTGGTGCCCCGGCGTGACGAATCGGTGGGTGATCTTCACCACCGACGCGAGCGCGCTTTCTGCCGGTGATAAATTCAACGTCCTGGTCATCAAGCAATGACGCCACGACGGAAGACGCTCGCGTTTGCCGTGGGGGCGGTCGGCGCCATCGCCGTCGCCTCGGCGGCCCTGGCCCAATCCGCCAGCGGGACGTACGACCTGTCATGGCGCGCCCTCGCGGGTGGCGGGAAGAGCGACGGCGGCACGTACGTCGAGCAGGCTGCTGTCGGCCAGACGCTCGCGAAAACGTCCACCGGCGGTTCCTACGCGGTCAGCAGCGGCTTCCTCGGTGGTGGTCAGGATAAGTACAAGCGCTTCCTGCCCATCCTCTCCAAGGACGGCTCGAACTAGAACCGCCTCGGCGCCAACGAAAGGAGCCGCCTTTGGGAGAGGCGGCTTTTTCGTGCCCGGCAGGCCCGTTTGTCCGCGCTCATCGCCAATGCCAAGATTC
>CAZKZR010000577.1:0-2290 GCA_964557245.1 uncultured Anaerolineaceae bacterium
AGATCCGCCGAAAGCTGCGGACCGCGACGGAGCCGGGAGCGCGAGACGACGTGCTCGCCGAGTTGGAGACGGCGTTCAGGCTGCTCGATGACCGGCGCATCGAACTCGCGTTCGAAGCCTACGGCAGCGGGCGGCGCGGGCCAGACTTCACGGTGACGTTTCGCGCCGCCCACCGCTTCAACCTGGAGGTCACGCGCCCCCGGATGTCGGGCGAGAGCGTGGACCCGGAAGCCCTGATCGGCCGCGCGGTGCTGGCCAAGGTGCGGCAGTTCCCCACCGGCGTGGCGAACGCGTTGTTGATCGCCACGCCCGTCGCGCAGTCGCCTGACCAGGTTGCCCTGACCATGCGCACGCTAAAGCAGCGCGCGGACGGTGGCGACGGCGCGTACTTCTCAGCGCGCGGCCTCACCCTCGATGAGTTCCAGGCGCACCACCGCCGGATGTCGGCCCTCCTCGTTGCCGGCGAAACGGCTCCGGGCGTGTTCGCCTGGCTGAACCCCGAGGCGCGGCTGAGCCTGCCAGACGGCGCGGCGAACGCGTGCCTCGCGCGCCTGGGCGGCACGGCACGTTCAGGGCAAGAGGCGGTAGGCTCGGAAACCGGTTAGTCGTTCCAGTCGTGCTTCTGGATGGCGCTGCGCTCGCGGCGCTGCATCATCTTGGCGAAGTCCTCGTTGACCTTGCCCACCAGCTCCTGCATGTCGTCGCTGGCGAGCTTCATTTTCGAACTGCGCCAGCGCTTCAGCATGGCGCGGTCCTTATCGCTCAGCCCCGCGCTGTCGGCCATCTGGTTGACCAGCACGGTCAGGGCTTCGGAGATCTCGTCGTCGGTAAATCGAACTTCCATTACTGCTTCACCGTTTCGTATCGGCCCTTGCTCTTGATGCGCCGCAGGAACTTTGCATCGAGATGGGCGTTGAGGGCCTTGTTCAGCGCGTCAGTCAGCTTCGCCAGGTCCGGCGAACCTTCTCCTCGGTCGCTTCGCCAGCGGCGGATAGCTTCTTTTCCCTCGCTCGACAGTTCGGCGTTATCAACAGCCACCGCGCTGACGAGCATCATCAGCGACCAGGCTTCTGGCTCTTCCAGCATCACAATCATGGCTCACTCACCTGTGAAAATCGGGGTCCTCTTCTCTAAGAACGCTCGAACCCCTTCCGCGCGATCTTTCGTTGTCTGCAACAGCAAGGTCAAATCGGTCTCGAAACGCAACGCCTGTTCCAGCGGCTGGGCGAGCCCCCTCCAGATAGCCTCTTTGCCCAGGCGAGTCGCGATGGGCCCCCGTGAAGCGATCACTCCCGTGAGCCGGCGAGCTTCAGTAAGCGCTCCCCCGGGCGCAGTCACAGAAGAGACCAGCCCGCATGCCAGCAGTGCCGAAGTATCGAGGGATTGGCCAAGGAACAGGGACAACGCAGGTCCCTCCCCGGCAAGTGTTCGGGCGCGGGCGTTGGCCTTTATCCGCCCCTTCAGAGCGGCCGCAGCCCCGCAGAGCCGGATGTCGCAAGCCAGCGCCAGTTCGGTCAGACCGCCTGAGACCGTGCCTTCGAACGCGAACACCACGGGCAGTTCGAACAGCGTCACGAATCGCGAAAAACCCGCGGGCGAATCGAAACTCGCCGGAGTCGCCGAACAAGCGTCGATCAGCACCGCTGCCGCGCCGGCTTCCCGGGCGGCGGTCAGGTGATCCGCAACGGCTTCCGCGGTCAAGCCCTCGGCCATGGTTAGTTCGACGAATCCGGCAGTCATCGCGACAAGCCTACCCCGAACGTCCGCGGGCTCGCACGGTCATTGCCCGAGAGCCGCCGCCGGAACACAATTCGCCAGTCATGGCGAACCTGAGCATCCCCGCACCAATCGAGCCCGAAAAGAGCACATGGATCCACGATCGCTCGCAGCGTCCGAGCGCGCCGGAATCCGGCCGGGCAGAACTCGGCCGAAGGTGGTTCGGTTTCGCGCTGGGCCTCGTGATCTCCGTCGGCCTCACCGCCGCTCTCTTCTCGCTCCGTGATTCCTGGCACAACCACCGTGAGTGGCTGGTTACCGTCATCCCGGTGCTCGTTATCGCCGGAGTTGCTCTCGGTCACCTCATCGCCCGTCGCCGCTTGTTGGCGATGGCCGTGCCCGGCGGATTTCTCTTCCTCGCCCTCCTCTTCATGCTGTTCGACATCATCGCGGACAACGACGGGTCTCCCATGAGCGCCCGGGACACGTTCTCGATTCTCGGCGGTATCGCCCTGGGCTTCGCCGCCGTGAGTTTCGCCGTCTCCTTGCTCTGGGTTGAACTGCGCAGCCCCAC
>CAZKZR010000578.1:0-2289 GCA_964557245.1 uncultured Anaerolineaceae bacterium
GCCGGGAAGAGCCCCACGCCTCGTGGCTGCCAGAGCCGCAAAAATTGAGCTCGGCTCTCGCCAACGCCACTCTTCAGCCACGGCCGTGCTCCACGCGCGGAACCCTATCAGTTCACCTTCGCCATTGAAACCCGTCCCACCAAAGTCGACAACATCCCGTCAACTTCCTAAGTCGTCGTGGGTCCGACCGCCCTAGCCCGCCGCGTCTTCCCACAACGCGAAGGTCTCTCCCGCGAGCCCGCTGAGCAGAGCATAGGTGCCTGCGCCGTCGATCTGCTTCGGCGGCACGATGGGAGCGGCGCCCCGCCGCGTAGCTTCCTCGAAGGCCTTGCCAACGTCTTCGACGACGATGTACGGGACCCACCGCGGTGGAATGCCGGCGTTCTGGCCTTTGGCGTGGCAGAAGCCGGTGATGCCTTCTCCGCCGCCCCGGACGCCCATCGAGAAATCCACGTAGTCATCGACCGGCACTTCGTGAGGTTCCCAGCCAGCCACGGCCGCGTAGAAGTCGCGCACGGCGGGAGCGTCTCCTACCGTGAGGTCCATCCAGCCGATACGGCCGGGGCGCTACTTCATTCCACATGTGGCAGTCTCCCCGCCTAGTCCCGGACGGACGCCATGCCTGCGCCGAGCAGTTCTACCAGTTCGATGGTGCCGCCTTCCTGCAGATGCGGGCCGTTGACCACCATCTCCAGGGCGGCCTGCATGCTTTCGGCGGTGAGGACGGAATAACCGGTCGCGGGGTTGCCGCCGGCATCTTCGGTGGTGCCGTCCTTGCTCACGGTCCAGGCGCGGCTTGCAGGGTGCCCGGCGTCCTTCACGGAGCCGGCGAGGCCACCCATCCACTTCAGCCAGTTTTCCATGCGCGCCATCTTTTCTTCGCGCGTGCCTTCAGCGCCGCCGGCGCCGTGATAAACCACCAGGTAATCAGCCACTTGTCTCTCTCCGTACGCAATCGCGGCGAGGCGGAGTATAGCTGGTCGTTGCCTTCCGTCGGGTCCAGCGGGTCTCAGGCCTGCAATGTCCCTCGTGCGCGAGCGTTCTTCGGGTTTGTCCCAATACTTGCGTGAATGCGCGGTGAATATGCTGCATTCGAAATGTCCGAACGGCCACGAATCGTGGCCCCAACGGGCGCGGGGAAATTCACCATGCCGGCAACTATGCTCGATACCAGCGGGATTTTGCGAAGCCTCTTCGATGACGATATGGACGGTAAGGTCGTACTCGATTGTGAAGGCCGCACGCTCTACGTGATCCAGCGCCACCACGAGTTCTGGGGCCCGAGCCGTGATGTCAACGGTGTGAAACTCCCCGGCCGCGAATCGAGCCTGCGTGCGCGGATGGTCAATCCGGACGCCCTCGCCGGCGCAACGGAGGCGCGCCGAGATGCGGTGAACACGTTCACCTGGGTGGTCCCGCTGCGCGACGGGCGCACCCTCGAAGTGCGGTCCGCGCCGGTGTTCGCAGGGTTTGGAGAGCACATTGGCCGCAGTTACACCACGCGCGATGTCACCGCGCAGGCGAACGCCGAGGCCGCGCTGCGCGAGAGCGAGATGCGAAACCGGGTCCTGGTGACGTCGTTGCACGTCGGCGTTGTCCTGGTCCGCCCTGACCGGCGAGTAGATGCGGCGAACCCGGCCGCGGCGAGCATCCTCGGGCTCCAGCCGGACGAGCTAATGGGACGCTCCGCTACTGATCTCGACTGGCATCCGATGCGGGAAGACGGCCGGGCGGTCGAAGCCGACGAGTTTCCCTCTAACGTTGTTTTCCGCACTGGACAGCCGTGCCGGAACTTGATGCTGAGCGTCACCACGCCGGCCCACGGGCTGCGATGGTTGTTGTTCAACGCCTATCCGGTCGGCAGCGAGCCGATCGAGGGTGTGATGGTCACCTTCCAGGATGTGACTGACCGCCGTGAAGCGCGCACGGAAGCACTTCGAGAACAGAATGCGGCGGCATTCAAGACGCTGGTCGGCGGTGTTGCCACCCGGCTGAACGCCGCTCTCGCGGCAGTGCGGCTCGGCGCCGGTGAGGCCGCCGTGCCCGCAGGACTCCCCGTGGAAACAACGGCCAACCTGGAACGGATCAAGTCCATGGCCGCTGAAGCCGCCGCGGCGGTCGAGGAGCTACTGAACCTCGCCGGGACCCCCGGCGCCGGCCGGGAGTGCGCTGATGTGGCCGCCTGCGTCCGGGAATCCCTGGCCACGCTCGGCAGCGAACGCCACGAACGGGTGGTGCTGCAGCTCGCCGAGCAATTGCCCAGGGTGAAGTTCGAACCAGAACTGCTTC
>CAZKZR010000579.1:0-2287 GCA_964557245.1 uncultured Anaerolineaceae bacterium
GTGCCCCAGCCAAGACCCCCGTCGTGATTCCCCCGGCCGCCCATCGTTCTGCCGTTCAGCCGCCCACCGTCGCGCAGGACACAACGGGGCTTCTCGGGCTCCAGCGCCTTGCAGGCAACCGCGCCATCCAGGCCGCTGTCGTCCGCGCGCCTGCGTTGAAGCCCGCTCGCCACCCCGTCCCCATCCAACGCCTCTGGAGCAAGACGGAGTTCAAGACCGCCACCGACGCCGGGTTCCTCTCCGGCCGCGGCAAGACCATGAAGCAGATCGACACGCTGCTCGGCGAATTCGATGGCATCAAGAAGAACGGCTCTCACCTCACGCCCGGCACCAACCAGGACCGCGCCATCAACATCCTCCACGAGATCGTGGAAGACATTGATATCTGGACGAAGACGCACGAGGGCGATACCTCGCGCAGCAAGAAGCGCATCCCCGGCCTGACCAAACTCCGCGCCGATGCCGTGAAGGAAGCTGCTGAACTCACCGGCATCCGCGAAAAAGGCCGCGAGTTCATGGGCCAAAAGCAAGAGCCCGTCTCGCGCACCGAAAACCAGTTCAAAACCCAGATGGAAGGCAACTTCTCTTCCATCCTCTCCAAGCTCGGGCCCGTCTTTTCCGCCGCCGCCCCGGCCAGCGGCGATACCGGCGAGATCGAAGTCGCCGTCAAGGTGCCCGTTGACCCCAGCGGTGTCGGCTACATCGGCTTCCGCGTGAAGGCCTCCGTTGAACGGCTGAAGAAGAAGGCGATGAAGATGCGCTTCGAGCTCGCCGTCGTCGGCGGCGCGAAGATCGGCAACGTTGCCGAGATCGGCGGCGAACTCGGCATGTACCTGGAAGCCCAGGGCGGCACGCCGGAAAAGGCCCTCGAACTCATCTCCTACGGCGTCTACCGCCGCTTCCGCGAATCGAAAGTCATCCCGAACGAAGTCGCCAACTTCATCTGGGGCGGCTCAGCCACCGCTGTCGGCTGGAACCGTTCGGAAAAGTGGGCCGCCAAGGTCGAAAAAGAGAACTTCAAGGACAAGTCCTCCTTCACCCCCGGTGATTCCGACGAAGCCGGCGCCTACGTCGAAACTGGCGGCTTCGCCGGTGTGAAGGCCAAGGGCGGGATCGGCGGCGTCGTCGATGCCGAAGGCGGCGGACAGTTCTCCACTGGTCAAAAGTACGACCACGATTCCGTGAAGGGCCTCAAGTCCAAGTACGGTGGTTCGCTCGGAACCCCGGACAAGGCCCCCACCATGCGCGGCCAGACGCACCACATCGGTGAGAGCGTCCACCACCTGGAATTCGGTTTCAGCGCGACCGGCGGCCCGTTCGCCGGAGCCCTGAAGGTCGGCATCGACTGGTCAACGCAGCAGCGAAATGCCGGCGCCGCCAAGCTCCAGGCGGTCAAAGTCGGCCTCGAAGCGAGCGCTTCCCTCCCCATGGACCAGCTCGTCGCCGGCGGACTTGGCGGCTACGCCGCTTCCATCGGCTCCAGCGTCGCCAAGGGCATCCGCGCCGCCGCGCTCGGGGCCTCCACTGACAAGAACACCGCCAGCCAGAACGTCGGCGAAGTCATCGGCGGCTGCGAAAACGGCGCCACCGCCATCACCCAGCTCGCAGGCGTGCCCAAGGAAGCGTTCGTTCCCAAGTTCGAAAGCGGCCAGCCGCCTCCCGGCTTCGCCGCCCCCGTGGACCTCAAGCTCTCCATCCAGGGCATGTACGACTTCTTCGAGAAGAAGTGGGTCTTCGAATTCAAGCTTGAGTACATTAAGAACATCAACGTGAACGCCGGCGTCTTCGAAATGAAGGTCAAGCAGGGTCAGCGTCTCCTCCGCGTGGTCTATGACGGCGGGACGTGGACTGTTGACTAAACCCTCGCACCGGGAATGACTGTGCAGACCTCTACCAGCCACTTCGAACTCGATGCCGGGATGGATCTGGAGACGCCCGCCGGCGTTCCCCTGGCCGTCCACGCCCATGACCTCGCGCTTGACCGGATCGATGGTGTGCTCGGCGAAGTACGGTTCACCTTCTCCGTCCCGCCCGAGTCTTACGCCCGCATCCTCGATGAATCGCTCTTCAACCTCCGCCCCGAATCGCGCGGCCCTCTCGCGCCTGCGTTCGTCCCCGAGGGCGACGTCCAGGTCGAAGCGCGCCTCGATCCGTCCCTGATCCCGGGCGTTGCCGTCCTCGGCGAAGACATCCTCCAGGCCGGCCCGGCGTTCGGCAGGTTGGCGGCCGGCTCGCCTCTGCTTGAAACGGAGAGCTGGTATGCCCTCTCCGTCACGCGGGAAGTGCT
>CAZKZR010000580.1:0-2281 GCA_964557245.1 uncultured Anaerolineaceae bacterium
AGTTCGAACCGCGCTTCGAGGGCTTCCATGCCATTGATCCGGTCCAGGCGAAAGTCGCGGAAATCGCCGCGCAGTTCGCACCAGGCGGTCAGCGACCACTTGTTGCCCCAGAAGAACAGGCCAATCGGTCGTACCGTCCGCTCGGTGCGTTCGCCCTTCCCATCGATGTAATCCAGGCGGGTCAGCCGGCGCTCATCGATCGCCTTGCGCAGGTCAGGCAAGGCCGCCGCAACTCCCTGCGGCACGTGGAACCCGGGCGCGAAGAGTCGCGAGCCGATCAGCCGTGCCTTCAACTTGTCCGGCAACGCCGCTTCGATCCTGGCGAGGGCGCTCTCCGCGGCCTTCGCCAGGCCTTCATCCGCCCACGAACTCACCACCCGGGTGCCGAGCACCAGGGCCTCAATTTCTTCTTCGGTAAACATCAGCGGTGGCAAATCGAACCCGCGCCGAAGCGTGTACCCGACTCCCGCCTCGCCCGCGATCGGCACTCCCGATCGGACGAGGTCGGCGATGTCCCGGTACACGGTGCGCTCCGAGACCTCCAGCTCCTGGGCGATTACCGCTGCCGTCAAAACGTGGCGGCGGCGCAGCAGCTGGATAACCTGGAACAGCCGATCGGCGCGACGCACGGTTAAACCATGCCCTCAGGCTGGTACTGCACCAGCTGCACATAGTTCCCATCGGGGTCGAGGAACGTCGAAACAATGCCACCCCAGGATTCGCGGCCCTTTCGCCGGATGAACGAAACGCCCTGAGCTTCGATCCGCGCCTGCTCCACGGAGATATCGTCCACGACGAGGCTGACGAGCGTGCGCGCCGGTTCCCGGGCTCCACCGCGGATGGCGCTGTGGGCATCAAAGATGATGATCGCCCCGCCAGCGCGCACGGCGTGGCCCATCGTCTCTTCTTCCTCCAGCCCGAGGGTGTCCCGGTAGAACCGGAACAGCTGGGTTGGGCGTTCGCTGGAGACGTTCAGCACGAACTGCGAGACCCGCATCGCGGGCGCCATGCTGGCCGGCACCCTAGTTCTCCTCGCGGGCGAGTTCGGGTTTGAACTGGATGAGTTGCACGCGGTTTCCATCGGGGTCCGCGAAGGTGCTGATTACGCCGCCCCAGTACTCCACGCCTTTGGACCGCGTGAACGTGACGCCCGCCGCCTCCAGCCGCGCCTGGTCGGCGTCGATGTCGTCCGTGTGCATGTCGAGGATGACGCGCGCCGGCTCCGCGGTCGGGCCGGATACTTCACTGTGGTCCACGACGAACAACGTGCCCGCGGGGCCGAGGGCCAGCGCGTCGCCCATCTCCGGTTGCGGCGTCAGCTGAACAACGTCCCGGTAGAACGCGAGCAGGCGTTGCGGATCGCCGCTGGCGAGTTGGATCGAGAGGCTAGTGACGTTCATGGAACAGCTCCTGGCTGGTTGTCCGCGGGAGATAGTCCCCCGTGGCCCCGCCATCATGCCGGACCCCTCCTGACACCATTTTGTCAGGATCTTCCAACGCTGGCAGCCCTCAACTGACAGCATCGTGTCAGGAAGCTGGCGGCAGCCCGGCGTTTGCGCGGCCCAGGCGCTCAGGCGACCTCACCGCCACCAGGAGCATGACCGCGCAGAGCGCCGCGGTCATCGCGATTCCCGTCGTGGCGCCGGCCTCAACCAGCAGCCTTCCCTGCAGCCAGGGAAACACAAATCCGCCGGAATTGCCGATCGTCACCATCGCGGCCGGCACATTCGTCCCTCGGCTCCCGGCCGCCACGGCCATCGCCGCCGGCCAGATCGGCCCGAACGCCAGCCCGGTCGCGAACGCCGCCAATACGGCCACGGCGAACGACTGGTTCGCGGCCGCGATCGCCGCACTCGTCAGCAATCCGCAGCCGATGCTGCCAACCAGCACCCGGTGGGCTGCCACTCCCCGGCCGAAGAGCCAGCCGGAGATCAACCGTCCAACCATCAGCGCGCCCCAGTACCCCGCCGTAATCGCCCCGCCCGCGAACACGCCGGCCTCGAACTCACGGTCGGTGTAGCTCGCGACCCATGACCCCAGTCCGAACTCGGCTCCCACGTAGAGGAACAGCACGAGTCCCATGACCAGCGCCGTCCGCGTCAGTCGCAATGAAGACCCGTGCGAAACCTCCGGGTGCACCTCAACTACGGGGCTCAGGGCGGTGAAGCCGGCCGCAAGCAACATCAGGGCCGAAATGCCCAGGTACACGATCGGCCGTCCGCCCGGGTCCGCCTCCAGCACCGAGCCGGCCCACAGCGGACCGGCCACCGCGCCCACCGCG
>CAZKZR010000581.1:0-2264 GCA_964557245.1 uncultured Anaerolineaceae bacterium
CGGACTGCATATGTGCATCCAGATCGGCGGTGAGTTGGCGGGAAAGGGCGTTCCGATTGGCGGGCGAATCGAGGGTGATGGTGGCTACGCCCTGGTCGACGGTGAGGTGGACGAGTTCGGTCATGGGGTGGCTTCCTTCGGGAACTCGCCGGGTTGCCGCCCCGCGCCCGGAGGCCCCGCGAATGCCTGGGCGATGCCCATCCACTCCTGGGCTACGGGTCCCTGAACCTCGAGATTGGTATCGGCGACGTGCCGCCGGCGGGTTACGACACGGCAGAAGTCTGTGGCAGTGCCTCGAATAACGTTCTCTTCAGTCTCTTCCCCCATTTCCCAAATTGCTCCGGACGGGGCGGTCAGAGAGATGCGTATCGGTATCGCCGGGACGTCGAGTCCTCTGTTGGTGTAGCTGTACGGACGGGCGCGGACGCCGATGAAGGCCACGTGCCGGAGACGGTCGGTATCGGGGCGTTCGATGCCGACGACATCGACGACATCGAGGCCGTGAGACCACGTCTCCATGAGCCGCGCCGTGATGAACGAGACGGCGGACATGGCTGGGCCGGCCCACGGCACGCGAGCTGATGGATCAAGCGTTTTTGCGGCTTTTATGAGTTCGAGGGAGTTGGCGCGCCATTGGGAGAGTAACCCGGCGGGGGCGATGGAGCGGGCGCGCTCGAGGTAGGCCTGTTCGCTGTTTTCGGGAGCGCGAAGGTGGGTGCGGAATCGCTCTGGATCGCGAATGGCGAGGGCAGCCATGGCATCGAATTGCGCGAGGTGTGCCACCTGGTCCCGAACGGCCCAGCCGGGCGCGTGCGTGGGCAACTCCCACGCCTCGGAGGGTATCCGTTCGATAACGGATTCCAGGGCACGCTGTTCGGCAGCGAGGTCATCAATAACAGCATCGAGGATTGAAGCCATGTGGCGGACTCTACCGAAAAGCCGGGAGCGGGGCAGCGGCCAGGACTTTCGCGTACGCAGCATTTCAACATGCTTACAAAATGCCAGCGGGACTCTCGCTTGCAGTGGCGCCGCGCAATCGAATCTGTCACGCTCTATGTCTCTCGAATTTTTAGACTCAGGGGGCCTCACTTTATGAAGCTGTTAACTCGACTGTTCGCACCGGCTGAGGTCGCGTTCGCTCACTGCGACGGGCCGTGCGGCGTATATGACCCGGCCGCTGCTCGAATTGCCGCCGAAGCTGTGCTCTCGATGGAGAAGAAGATTGCGGCGCTGGGCGATGCTCAGGACGCCGCGACCGAAAATACGCGCACGCGCTTCATCGCCATCAAGGAATCCCAGGCGGAGATCGTGAAGCACGAGCTCGATGTCCTCTGGCACGACTACTTCAAGCCGGAACACCTCGAGAAGTTCCCGAACCTGCACGACACGTTCTGGAAGGCGGCAAAGCTGGCTTCGAAGAACAAGACCGAGCAGGACCCGGCGAACGGCGAGGCGCTCATGGGCGCCATCGAAGAGATTCACAAGATGTTCTGGGCGAGCAAGAACCGGGACGTGGCGTTCTACCGCGCGAACCCCTAATTCAGCGCGGACATCGATCCCGACGGCCCCGCCTCGACCCGAGGCCGGGGCCGTTTTCGTCTTTGGGAGGGCGCGAATGCGCGCATTCTGGCGGAAGCAACCGAAGTGGCTATGGGCGATCGCGGCCGGCGCCGTGATGGTCGAGGTGGGCGGTGCGCTTGTCTCGGTGGCGAAGGGCCGCCAACGGCAGCACACGGAGAACAGACCATGACAGCGACCTCCGCCATCCGGCCGATTGTCTTTCGTTCAGCGTTGATAGCTGCCGGGGTGGGGATTGCGTACCGCGTTGGACGGCGCTACCGGCGGTTCGCCATATCGGGCCGGTCCATGTGGCCGACGATCTGGCCGGGTGACTGGGTCCTTGTCGACGAACATGCCTACAGCGGTGGGCTGCCCCGCCGTGGCCATGTCGTGGTCGCGGCTGACCCGCGCGAACCCGGACGGCATCTTGTGAAGCGTGTGAGCGCCGTGGACCTGCATGGACAGATCCGGATCGAGGGCGATAACCGCGAGGAAAGCACCGACAGCCGCCACTTTGGCGCCATTCCGGTGGCCATGGTGAAGGGCCGTGTGCGCTGGCGTTACTGGCCGCTTAACCGCGTTGGAACGGTACTCTAGGGCCGGAACAGTCCGACGCCTCGTGGCGTTGAAAAGCCATGAGAGCGTGGCTTAGCGCTTCACTGACCGTTGCAGTGCTCGTGCTGGCAGGTTGCGGGCCGAGCGAC
>CAZKZR010000582.1:0-2262 GCA_964557245.1 uncultured Anaerolineaceae bacterium
GTCACGCGCTTCGAATTCGGCGG
Source organism: uncultured Anaerolineaceae bacterium (assembly GCA_964557245.1). Taxonomy (GTDB): domain Bacteria; phylum Chloroflexota; class Dehalococcoidia; order Tepidiformales; family Tepidiformaceae; genus Amarobacter. The sequence continues at coordinate 24 of CAZKZR010000582.1, forward strand.
TCCGCTTGCGGAGGTCTTCTTCCGCGGCGCGCTTGCGGTCCCATGCCGCCTTCCAGTCCTTGGCGAAGCGGGCAACCGACTCCTGGCGTTCGAGCAGCGCTTCCTCTGCCTTCAGCTTCGTGAGCCAGGCCTCGCGGGTCTGTTGATGCTGAGCGACCGAACGGGCGAACTCCGCGGCGCCGACGGCAACCGCTGATTGCATGGCTGTGATCGCCTCATCGATCGCGCGGAGGGCGTTGCGGCGCTTGAGCACGTTGTCTTTGAGCGCCGCCAATAGGTCGCGTTCGGCCTGTTCGCGGTTCGCCTCGGCGGGGTCGCCGGCGGCGACCACGCGGATGCGGAAGGTCTCTTCGGCCCGTTCGAGGTCGGCATCGGCCTTAACCAGCCGGCCTTCCTTGTTGTCCGCAGCCTTGGCCGCCTCGTTCTGGACCGCGCTGGCGATCTCTTTCTCGCGGTTGGCGAGCCAGTCCTCATCGCGCGTGTAGGTGACCGTGATGCGGCTGCGCGCCCGCTGCTTCAGGTCGGTGGGGTCCTCGCCGATGGCGGGGGTGCTGCCGTCATCGACCGATTGGACGGACCAGCCGCGCTTCTTCGCGGCTTCCGCATCCCACTGGTACTGCTTGTCGTTGGCATATGTACCGACGAACTGGGTCTTCGCTCGGTCGTCATACCATGCCATGAAATCCCGATACCTCCGGTTACGCCGCGGCGCTTTGCATTTTACATTGCCCCGCGTTGAGTGGTGGTTATCCTTCCCGCTCCCGCCCACCGTAGACTCTGCGGGTGGCGCCTGAAAACCCCTGGCTCGCGAGCCGCACCCGCACCGGCGACGAATACGACGAGCCGTATGAGCGGCGCGCCGCCGCCGGCGAGAACGTCCACGGCGAAGCGGATTTCGTCGCCGGGCTTGGCGTCCGATCGCTGCTCGATGCGGGCTGCGGCACGGGCCGGATTGCACGCGAACTGCACCGCCGCGGTCTCGATGTTGTGGGCGTGGACCTCGATGATGTGATGCTCGACACCGGCCGGCGAAGAGCGCCGGAGATCGAATGGCACACCGCCGACCTCGCGACGGTGGACCTCGGCCGGACGTTCGACTGCGTGCTGATGGCCGGGAACGTGATGATTTTCCTGACACCCGGCACGGAAGGCGCGGTGCTGGCGAACCTTGCCCGTCACCTCGGGCCGGGCGGCATGCTGGTGGCTGGTTTCCAGCTGCGCCCGGGAGGACTGACGCTGGAGCGCTTCGATGCGCTTGGCGGAGCGGCCGGCTTGGTTTTGGAGCGGCGGTATGCCACGTGGGGCGAGGAGCCGTGGATTGAGGGCGGTGGCTACGCGGTTTCCGTGCTGCGCAAACGCTGATTACGCATCGGGTACTACCATGGTTTCATGCAGTTCGGAATCTTCTCCGTAGGGGATGTGACCCCAGACCCCACCACCGGGCGCGTGCCGACCGAGGCGGAGCGCATCCAGGCCATGGTCGCCATCGCGCTCAAGGCGGAAGAGGTGGGCCTGGACGTGTTTGCCACGGGCGAGCACCACAACCCGCCGTTCGTGCCCTCCTCGCCCACGACGATGCTCGGGTTCATCGCCGCGCAGACGGAGCGCATCATCCTTTCGACCGCGACGACGCTGATCACGACGAACGACCCGGTGAAGATCGCCGAGGACTACGCGATGCTGCAGCACCTCGCGGGCGGGCGCGTGGACCTGATGATGGGCCGTGGCAATACGCCGCCGGTCTATCCATGGTTCGGCAAGAAGATCGAGGACGGGCTGCGGCTGGCGTACGAGAACTACGCGCTGCTGCACCGGCTCTGGCGCGAAGAGGAGGTAGACTGGGAGGGGCAGTTCCGCACGCCGCTTGAAGGGTTCACCTCAACACCGCGGCCGCTCGATGGCATCCCCCCATTCGTGTGGCACGGGTCCATCCGCAGCGCCCAGATCGCCGAGCAGGCCGCGTACTACGGCGACGGCTATTTCCACAACAACATCTTCTGGCCGATGAGCCACGTTGCGAAGATGGTGAATCTCTATCGCGAGCGCTTCGAACACTACGGCCACGGCCAGGCAGACCAGGCGATCGTGGGTCTCGGAGGGCAGGTCTTCGTCCGCCCGAACGCCGATGACGCCGTGCGCGAGTTCCGGCCCTATTTCGATAAGGCGCCGGTCTACGGCGGCGGCCCCTCGCTCGAGGACTTCAGCCAGATGACGCCGCTCACGGTGGGTTCGCCGGAGA
>CAZKZR010000583.1:0-2255 GCA_964557245.1 uncultured Anaerolineaceae bacterium
CCATGGCGGTTGGCGCGAGGCGGTGGTTCATCATGCGCTGGGAGAGGACGAAGTCGGCTTCGGCGAAGGCCTTGTCGACGGCGGTGTTGTCAACGGTGCCGGCAACCGGATCAAAGCCGGTGCCGCCCGGCACGTATGGGACAGCGAGGTTGTTGGCGAAGGCCTCGTGAATGACGGTCGGTTGGCCGGTCATCGCACGTTCGGGGTCGATGACAGCGGGGAGGGTCTCGTACTCGATCTCGATGGCGTCGGCGGCATCGCGGGCGAGGTAGCGGTCGGCGGCGACGACGACGGCGACGGGTTCGCCCTGGTAACGGACGCGGTCGACGGCCACGGAATAGTGGTCGGGCGAAGGGAAGGGCGTGCCGATCGGCATCGGCGGGAGGAACTCTTTGAGTTCGGCGCCGGTGATGACGAGTTCGACCCCGGGCATGGCCGCTGCGGCGGAGACATCGATGCTCTTGATGATGCCGTGTGCGATATCGCTGCGGCGGAAGGCGAGGTGGAGCATGCCGGGCAGCTTGATGTCATCGACATAGGTGGCTTTGCCCTGGATGAGGCGAGGGTCTTCGCGGCGCTTGACGCGCTCGCCGATCATTTTCGGAGTGACGACAGCCATTGGTGCTACCCCTTGTTCGCGGCGTACTTGATGGCGTTGACGATGTGCTGGTAGCCGGTGCAACGGCAGAAGTTGCCGCTGATCCCCTCGCGGATTTCTTGCTCGCTGGGGTTCTTGTTTTCGTTGAGCAGGTTGATGCCGGACATGATCATTCCAGGGGTGCAATAGCCACACTGGAGGCCGTGCTCCTCCCAGAAGCCTTCCTGGACAGGATGTAGTTCGCCGCCGGCACCGACACCTTCGATGGTGGTGACGGCGGAGCCATCGGCCTGGGCGGCGAAGACGGTGCAGGACTTCACGCTTTTGCCATCGACGAGCACGGTGCAGGCGCCACACTGGGTGGTATCGCACCCGATGTGGGTGCCGGTGAGGCCCAGCTGTTCGCGGATGAAATGGACGAGCAGCGTGCGCGGCTCGACATCGGCCTGGTGTTCGGCCCCATTGACGTTGAGGTTAATCGAGACCTGGTTCGCCACTACGGACTCCTCCTCGCTGAGTTAAGCGCTCAGCTGCGCGCTTCAACCTGTTTTTCCATGGCCTTCATAAATTGGCCGATCATCAACTTGGCGGCGCCGCCGAGAAGCCGGCTGCCGAGGCGGGCGATGGCGCCCTGGGCCTTCACATCGCCGGCGTACTTCACGAGCGTCCCCGCGCCATCATCCGAGAGCGTGAGCGTGGCATCGCCCTGGACGCTGCCGGGCTTGCCATGGCCGGTGACGACGAGGCGGTAGTGCTCGTTTTCGACGGGGTCCACGACCTTCACGTTTCCTGAGTAGGTGCCCTTGATGGCGGCGATTCCGACCTTAATCGTGAGGTCATAGGACTGAGGGCCGACCTCTTCGAACTTTTCGCAGCCGGGCATAGAGGCCTGGAGCGCTTTGGGATCAAGAAGGGCCGCCCAGACTGCCTGGCGCGGTGCGGTGAACTTGTGGTCGCCGGTAACTTCCATAACTCCTCCGAGCCGTGGTGAGGCGCGAAGTGTACGCTGCCGGACGCGGAAAACCAGTCCCACGCGGAAGTGGGGCGGGGATGGCGGGGCGCTCATCGTCAGTGAATATGAAATGTGTTGACTATTTCAGGCCGTCGTTGGCACCGGGGGTGCCTCAAAAGGAAAGGATCCTTTAAGCTCCGCGGTCATGGTCAACGGGTGTCGAGCCCGGAATGGCCTCTTTTGGCGGGGGAGAAACGCATGCACCTTGTCGATGCCCGTGCGGGGGCGAAACTTCGCGTTGCCTTGCTGGCGATGCTGTTGCTGGCGATTGCCGCGGCTACGGGAGCCGCGCAATGGCGATCAGCAAGCGCCGGCAACAACGGAGGCTCCCTCGGGAGCGCGGCCCTCACCGGAGACATCACGTCATCCGGCCCAGAAAACCAGCAGCAGCAGTTCGCCGAACTCCGGCACATCGCTGATAACGGTGCGATCATCGAAGACCAGGAAATCGGCTTTAACGTGCGTGGCTCGCGTCACACCGTTTGCGCCGTGACCGAAGATCCGACCGTCGGCAATACGAACAGCGGCGGCTCACCGGTGCTCCTGCCTGGCATCACGCTTTCCAACATCAATGTGGTGAACGGCGGTGGCTACGCTTCGACAGCTGACACCGACCCGGACTTCACCGATGTCCGCATTTTCGTC
>CAZKZR010000584.1:0-2242 GCA_964557245.1 uncultured Anaerolineaceae bacterium
CTGGCGGAAGGCCTCGCGGACATCGTTGGTGATGATGACGGTGACGCTGGACTGGACTTCGAAGTCCTTCCAGCCCTTCCCGTTGCCGGCTTTGGCGAAGCCCTCTTCGATCCACTGCTTGTACATCGGCGCGGTCTGGGGGACGAAGCCGAGGGGAAGGATGCCATCGGCGACTTCGGCGGCCATGCGCACGTTGGTTTCGGTGCCGCTGCCGAGCCAGACGGGGATGTTGGGGTTCATGTGCAGGATGGACTTGAGCGGCTTGCCGATGCCCATTGCGCCTGGGCCGGTGTAGGGCAGCTGGAACTCTTTGCCGTCGTGGGTCACGGGCTCATCGCGGGCAAAGACCTTCTTCATGATCTGGACGTAGTCCTTGAGCCGGTAATACGGCCGGCCCCAGGGCTGCCCGTACCAGCCTTCGACGATTTGCGGGCCCGAGACGCCGAGGCCGGCGATCATGCGGCCGCCTCCCGCGAGTGCGTCCACGGTAGCGACCTGCATGGCGCACATGGCGGGCGCGCGCCCGGCGAGCTGCATGATGCCGGTGCCGAGGCGGATCTTCTTGGTCAGCGCCGCGATATAGGCGAGCGGCGTGATCGCGTCCGAGCCGTAGGCTTCGGCCGTCCAGACGGAGTCATAGCCGAGTTCCTCGGCCCTGATGACCTTTTCGATTGGCAGGCGCATATCGGCGCCGGAGTAGCCGATGGAGATGCCGAGCTTCATGTGTGGCCTCGCTTGGGGAATTGCGGGCGAAACGGTAGCACGGAACCCCGGCAGCCGGGGGAGCGTCAGGGCGCCAGCGCGCCCATCAGCATCTCGATGGCGCTATCGGCCGCGCCTTCAAGGTCGAACGCTCCGGGGGCGAGCAGCCACTGCAAGGCGATGCCGATAATCGTGCCCTGGTGGCGGGCCGCGGCAGTCTCAGGGTCGAGTTCGCGGCGGTAGTAACCGCGCTCCTGGCCCCGGCGAATGGCGGTGGCCGTTACATCGCGGAAGCTCTGATAGAGCGCCTGGACCTGCGCGTGAAGCGCCGGATCGACAACGCCGTTGGCCGAGAAATTGAGAAAGACTTCGAAGGCGACGGGATCTTCCCGGGCCTGGAAGATGGCCGCGCGAGTGGCGAGCCGCATCTGCTCGACGGGGTCGGAGCTGGCGGTCACCGCGGCCGCGACCGCATCGTTGAAGATTTCGCGGCTGCGCTCGAGCACACCAGAGAGCAGTTCGTTTTTGTCTTTGAAGTGATAGGAGACGAGGCCGCGGCTGACGCCGGCTTCGCGCGTAATTTCGTCGATGGACGTTTCGTTCCAGCCGCGCGATGCCATCACGCGAACGGTCGCATCAATGATTTCGCGGCGCCGCACCGCCGTGATGTTTGCCCGGGCCATGATTTTGGACCCCTGACCTGAGTACGCGCCGGGAGGGTCGCGTCCGGGTTCGAGCCTAGCCGACGAATCGCTTGCCCGCGACCGGGCTGCCGTCTTCGATGTCCGCCAGGAACTGGAGGAGTTCTCGCGAGTACGGCTCAGGCTTGAGGGCCGGTATGCCGTGGCCGATCCCCTTGAAGACCAGGTACCGGGCCGATGGCAGCTCCCGGATCATCACTTCGGAGGCGGAGTAGACCGGGTCATCGTCGCCGATGCAGACGAGGGTGGGCATGGTAAGCCGCTCACCGAGGCCGGGGAGCAAGTTGGGACGCTGACGCCGGACCTGTGCCGCGCCGAGGAATCCTGCGCGCTTCATCCGCGAATAACGCTTGCGCAGGCCCTCAGCGAGAAACGGATCGGCGAGGTTGCGCGCGGCCCGCTTGCCAAGCTCGGCCGTGCCGAAGCGATCCACGATGTCCGCCTGCTCATCGATCCGGGCCTCCCGGTCGCGGTACTTCTGGTCATATTCCGGGTGGTCGTAGGCCGCCGAGGTATCACTGACAACCAGGCCCGCGACCCGGTCCGGGTGGGCGCCGGCGAAGTGAAGCGCGACCATTCCGCCGAAGCTGCAGCCGACCAGGGCGCAGACGTCCACTTCGAGGGCGTCGAGCAACTGGACGAGGTCATGGGCGTAGGCGTCCATGGTGTAGGTGGCGAGGTCTTCCGGGGCGCTGGTCGCTCCGTGGCCGCGCATATCCGGGGCGATGACGCGGTAATCCTGGCTGAGGGCTCCGGCCACTGGAAGCCACATGCGGTTGTCGCTGGTAAACCCGTGAAGGAGCACGACGGCGGGCGCTTCGAGGTCGCCGGCTTCTTCG
>CAZKZR010000585.1:0-2227 GCA_964557245.1 uncultured Anaerolineaceae bacterium
GGCATTACCTACTCGGCCACGCCCCGCATCGGCATGTACTTCATCACCCCCGATGAGGGGTATCCCGACAAGCCTGTGCAGGTGTGGACGCAATGCCAGGACGAGGACACGAGGTACTGGCTCCCTTGCTTTGACCACCCCAGCGAAAAACAGACGAGCGAGCTGATCGTCACTGTACCCGGGAGCTGGTACGCCCTATCGAATGGCCGCCTGCTGGAAGACAAGGAGAACCGCGACGGGACTCGACGGTTCCACTGGCACCAGGACCGGCCACACAGCACCTACCTCTTCACGCTGGCGGCCGGCGAACTGGCCCGCATCGATCAGTCATCGGAAGGCCTGACGATCGACTACTTCGTCGAACCCAAGGACGTTGCGGACGCCACGGTCACATTTGCTCACACCCCCGAGATGATCAGCCTGTTCGAGCGGTTGTTCGACGCGAAGTACCCGTGGTCCAAGTACAGCCAGGTGGTGGTGCGGGACTTCGTCTTCGGCGGCATGGAAAACACCAGCGCGACGACGATGACGGAGAACATCCTGTTCGACCGGAAAGCCGCTCGAGATTTCACGAGCGATCCGCTCATCTCCCATGAGCTCGCGCACCAGTGGTTTGGCGACCTGTTGACCTGCCGGGATTGGTCACACGGGTGGCTGAACGAGAGCTTCGCGACCTACCTGGAGATGCTCTGGGACGAACATCACCTGGGCATCGACATGTACCGGCAGGGCGCAATAGAAAACGCCGGGCTGTACTTCGAAGAACGCTATCGACGCCCGATCGTGACCAACGTCTTCCACGAGCCAATCGATCTGTTCGACCGCCACCTCTACGAAAAAGGTTCAGTGGTGCTGGCGATGCTGCGCGCGGTGCTGGGCGATGAGCAGTTCTTCCGTTCGCTTCAGCGCTACGTACGGGACAACCAGGAGCGGAGCGTCATCACGCAGGACTTGGCCAACGCCATAGAGGCGGAAACCGGGAAAAACATGGACTGGTTCTTTGACCAGTGGGTCTACAAGCCCGGCCACCCGTGCTTCCGTGTCTCGTGGAGCTACGACGACGACAGCAGGCTGGCCACGGTACAGGTCAAGCAGACGCAATCCACCAGCGACGGCACACCAGTCTTCCGCGCTCCAGTGACGATCGACTTTCGCAAAGGGCGAGCGCGGCCGACCGTCTTCCGCGTCGAAATCACTGAGTCGGAGCACACGTTCGCATTCCCTCTCCCGCAGCGGCCAGACCTGTGCCGGTTCGATCCGTACGGCGACATCCTGAAGGAACTGGAGTTCGACAAGTCGGTCGGCGAGCTCCGTCTCCAGTTGCGCGACGACGACGACATCGGCGGCCGCCAGTTCGCCGCAAAGCAGCTCGGCAAGAAGGGCGGAGCCGAGGCTACAAAAGCGCTCGAAACCGCGGTCATGAATGATCGCTTCTGGGCCTGCCAGGCCGCCGCTGCCCGCGCGCTTGGAGAGATAAAGTCCACCCAGGCCCGCGATGCGCTGCTGCGCTGCCTTGTGGTCCGCCACCCGAAAGCTCGCCGCGCAGTGGTCGCGGCACTGGGGGAGTTCCGGAAAGACGAAGCCGTCTTCGCCGCACTTCAGCCCCTGGCAAGGCGCGATCAATCGTGGTTCGTTGAAGCAGAAGCGAACCGCAGCATCGGCAAGCTTCGCCTTCCCGCCTCGCTCGCTGAGATACTTCGAAACATCGACCGGGCCTCATTCCGCCAGGTAGTCCGCGTGGGTTGCATCGATGGGCTGGTGGAACTGCGAGATGAAGCTGGCCTGGAGACGTTGTCTCGGGTGGCGGCCTACGGAGAGCCGTTCCAGGGCCGAACCCCGGCTGTGACAGCACTGGCACGCTTGGGCCAGTTCTTCCCGCAGCGCAGGAAGCTCCTCGGCGAGGAGATTGCGTCGTTCCTGGATGACCCGGATTTCCGAGTCCGAATTGCCGCGACGAACGCTCTCAAGACGCTGAAAGCGGATGACCAGGTGCCGGCCCTGGACCGAATGGCAGCCCGGGAACTGGACGGCCGCGGCGTGCGAATGGCTCGCGAAAACGCCATCGCCCTGCGCAAGGGTTCAGACACGGACGGCGAAGTTCAGAAGTTGCGTGAGGAGTTCGAAAAACTGCGCGACGAGAATTCCCGGCTCAAGGACAGGCTCACAACGCTCGAAGCGCGGAAATAATCGCGGCCGTACGGGCTAGCTTCGTATACTCATCGGTGTG
>CAZKZR010000586.1:0-2227 GCA_964557245.1 uncultured Anaerolineaceae bacterium
ACCAGCGCCGGGCGGCCGGTCTGCTGGATGACATTCGCGATAGTGAACGTCTTGCCCGAGCCTGTGACACCGAGCAGCGTCTGGTAGCGGTCGCCCCGGTTCACGCCTTCGACCAGCTTCGCGATAGCCTCCGGCTGGTCGCCAGTGGGGACGTAATCGGCTTCAAGGTTGAACTTGGCGGGCGCGAGCGACGGCAGTACGGAGGGCATGGATTGAGTGTAGCGGATGGCCGGGCGAGTTCGGAGAAGGATTACTGACAGCAGCTTGTCAGGATGGCGGCGGTACCGGTCCCGGCGCGGCGCCAGCCGTCCCACGCAGGGCCGCGATGGTCATCAGCAGGCAGTCGGTCTCGTGCGAACAGTCCTTCCACGGGTTCCCCTTGCGGAAAGCCCAGTCCTGGCGCGGCAACCAGGAACGCGTCCAGGGTTTCCAATCGCTGCGGGGCCGGAAGTACGTGCCTCGGAAGCGCTCATCGATGAGATTGCGCTTGATGAACGTCCATTGCCTTCGCAGCGCTCGGTGATACGGACCGTCGGGGCGTTCTTCGGAGGCGTAGAGGGCGAGGATGCGCATGCCTTCGAACTGTACCCACCAGACCCGCGCCGGGATGAACGTTGGGTGACCTTCCAGCCGATCCGGCAGGCCACTGAGCCCGGCGTAGCGGAAGCCGCCGTCGTTCGAACGCGATCGCCGGACAGTGTGGAGCATGAGTTTACGGGCGCGCGGCAGGAGTTCCGGGAACTGCGGGAGAACCGACGCGGCGACGCGGAATCGTTCAGTAGCCTGGAAGCCGTAGCCGTACCACTCCATGCCGGGTTGCGGAGTCCAGTCATCATGGAATCCGTAATGCACTTCGCCCGCTTCGGTGGTCGCGTGTTCGAGGTAGATCGCTGCCATCTCCTCAAGCAGTTCTCGGGCGAGGGCTGAGGGAGAAACGGCGACGAAATCGAGGAACGTCTCGAACCAATCTCCCAGCACATTGACGTCTTTGAGGCCAATGTCGTGCCCCAGAGGTTCTTCCGGCCCCGCGCCCACCGGCAGATCACCCGCGGACCGGATAACCGCGCCCTCGCGTGTGAGCCACGAGAAGAACCCACCGTTCTTGCGGTCGCGTGCGTGACGATCGAACCAGTGCAGGCCCTGTTCGGCGATTTCCAGGGCGGACTTGTCGCCGGTCGCGCGATAGACGACAACGGCGGCCTGGACGGCATAAGCGCCGGAGTGGGCGTGCTTCGTAGCGCCCTCGCGGGGCTCGCCGCCCGGGCCGACCAGCCAGTACCACCCACCGTGGTCTGCGTCCCACATGACATCCCGGAGGTAGCGGAAACCGTGCAGTGCGAATTCGCGCCATTTCCCTTCGGCCGGGTAGGCCTCACTGAGCTGGGCGAGCGACCTGGTATGGCGGGCCTGGAACTCGAGCATTCGGCCGCTATCAGGGAGCGGGCGCCACGATCGGTCGAAGGATTGATGAAACCCGCCGTTTTCGGTATCGACGCACACGGGAAACCATGCGTCGAGCACGTGGCGACGGAGGACGTCCTCCATCTCTTGAGCGAGCAGCGCGTCGCCGCCGGCCGGGTTGGATGTCGAACGGAGCCGCTTGAGCACCGCGGGAGTATAGGCCCGATTCGCGGCATGACAGCATCCCGGGGCCATGCCTGGGCACGCGAGGTAGGCTTGATCTATGAGCTTGCGTAAGCGGCGCCTCGGGCGCACCGGAATCTTCGTTGCGGAACTTGGGCTGGGGGCGATGGACACGCCGCATTCCGCGGAGGCCGTTGCGACCGTCACCACGGCCCTCGATATGGGAATCGACTTCATCGACACAGCGCGGGGCTATGAAGGCAGTGAGTTCTTATTGGGCCAGGTCATTCGCGAACGCGGCGCCAAGCAGTTCGTGGTTGCCTCCAAGACGTTTAGCCACTCCATCAACGGCAGCCAGTGGGAAATCGACAAGTCAGTGAGCGTGCTTGGCGCCGCGCCGATCGACATCTACCAACTGCACGACATTTCGACCGAACAAGCGTGGAGCGAAGCCATGGGCGAGGGCGGCGCGCTGGAAGGGCTCAAGACGGCCCAGTACCGGGGACTGATCGACCACATCGGCGTATCGACGCACAACCTGGAAATCGCCCGTGGAGCCATCCTCAGCGGGCAGTTCGCGACCATCATGCTTGAGTACTCGGCGTTCTATCCCGAATCGGCGCCGCTGTTGGAACTGGCAGCC
>CAZKZR010000587.1:0-2222 GCA_964557245.1 uncultured Anaerolineaceae bacterium
CGGCCACGGCTGGCGCAGTCCGCCTCTGCCTCGTCGACCCATCCGCCAGCCGGGGACACGCCAGATTCCTTGCCGAACGTCTCCGGCAGTCAGGCGTTCGTGCGATCTCCGTGTCACCAGGCGTCCTTGCCGAGTTGGGATTTGGCGCCGACAACCAAGGCATTGGGGCCGTCATTCGCGCTGAGACTGTCCAGGCACCGCTCCGCCCGGCGAGGGACAGGGAAACGTGGCTCGCGCTGCGACAACTCCAGTCCGCCGGGAACTTCGGCACGATAGTTCGGACCGCGGACGCCGCTGGTATTCGCGGAATCTTCCTGGTCGGGCCTGATATCGATCCTTTCGACCCCCGCGCGGTGCGGGCAAGTATGGGATCGATGGCTTCGGTTCCCTTTCATCGCGCGACCCTGGAACAACTGGTTCGCTGGTCTCGACAGGTGGGCGCGAGCGTGGTGGGCGCGTCGCCATCGGCGAGAATCGATCTGGCTGAGATGGACTGCCAGAAGGCGGCGGTCGTATTTCTGGGAGCGGAGCGCGAAGGCTTGCTCCCAGCCGAACTGGTTGCGTGTGACCAACTCGTCCGCATTCCTATGCGGCCCGGCGTCGACTCCTTGAACGTCGCGGTTGCGGCCGGACTTTTCATCTACCGGTCGGCCTTGGTCAGGCGGCCGACGGCCCATCCCCGCACCATGCGATGATCGCGCTGTTGAGCGCGTGGGCTGCTTCCCACTGGACGAAGTGGCCGCAGTCGCGGAGGAGGAACGGGCCGACGTGGTCGGGGAAGACCACCGCTGCCATGCGGTCGTAGTCCGGATAGAGGACGTGGTCGCTCGTGCCGAAGAGGACCATCGTCGGGGTTGGGTTGGGGGCGGCCATGGCGCTGGAGCCTGACCGCGCGGCTGGGTTGAAGCCGCTCTCGTAGGGCCCGAACGAGGCACGCATCTTCGCGCCATCGGCCCAGGGTTCGGTCATGAAGTCGACGGCTTCGCGGTCAAAAGAGCCGGGGTGGCCCCAGAACCGCGAGGTGTAGAACGTCGCGATGTACCGGCGGCGCATGCCCTCGTTCGCGAGCTCGGCCGCCAGTTCGTCTGGCTCGCGGCCCTGGCGGGCAAAATAGTCGGCGGCGTCGCGCGCGGCGCGGGTGCGCATGCCCTCCATCTTGTCCGCGACGAACGGCAGGGGGCTGTTGAAGAGCACCAGCCGTTCGACAAAGCCGGGATAGCGCAGCGAGAGGTCCTGGATCACCGGACCGCCGAGGTCCCCGCCGACGGCGACGATGCTCTCGTGCCCGAGGTGGTCATGGACGAGGGCGTAGAGGTCCTGGCTGAAGGCTGCCACATCGTGGAAGCCGTCCGGGCCGACCGCTGATTCGCCGAACCCGCGGAGGTCCGGGGCAATGACCTCGAAGCCCGCCGCTGCCAGCGGTTCGATGTTCCGCCACCAGATGCGCTTCGTCTCCGGCCAGCCGTGTACCAGAAGCACCGGCCGGCCACCGATGCCTTCGTGCACGAATGCCTGGGCAAAGCCTCGCGGGCTCGCGATCTTTGTTGCGAAGCGTCCCGGGTTGGTGTCTTCGCTCATTCGCTCACCCGGTCGTACAGACGCCCACCGATGCGCAGGAATCGCACGCTGCTGTCCGGGTGGAGCATGAAATCGAACCTGGAGCCTTCCATTTCGGTGTCCTTGATGACGAATTCGAGGTCGCCGATGGGCGCGGCGTGGCGTCGCGGCGCAAGATATTCAGCGCCGGTCAGCGCGTTGCGGGCGTAGGTGTCGATGGTCAGTTGGCGGCCGTCCTGGCCGATCGTGACGTCGCCGCCGGGGCTGTGATAGCGCCCTACGAAGCGCTGCATCGCGGCGTCCGGCAGATGGCCCTCCTGCGGGTCCTGCCTGGGGATGCCGAATCGCTCGAGCAGGCGCCGTTCAATCGCCCGGTTAACCGCCGAACCGTTGCTGCCGTTGGTCAGGCTGGCGATGGCCAGGTTTCGCGATGGCACCACGACCAGGTTCGCGCGCTGCCCGTTGGTCGAACCGCCGTGGCCGATGGTCTTCGTCCCGGAAGCATCCTGGATCCACCAGCCGAGCCCCCAGGCCGGAGCCATGTTCGCGGCGGTGACTTGCTGGCGCTGCATCTCGGCCAGTGACCCTGGCGAAAGCACCCGGCGCCCGCCGGCTTTGCCATCGCCCATGTGGAACGCCGCGAACTTCAGCAGGTCGCCGACCGT
>CAZKZR010000588.1:0-2222 GCA_964557245.1 uncultured Anaerolineaceae bacterium
CAGCGGACCAGGAGGTGCTTTCGAACCCGGCGCAGGCGCTCAAGGAACCGCAATGCCCGTGAGTGAGAGGAAAGAGAAAAGAGGAAAGGAAAAAGAGGAGCGACGGTGCCGCTGACGTTGCGGCGTGTCTCCCACCGCTATGGCCCGGCCATGCCGTGGGTGGTGCGCGGGATCGACCTGGAGGTGGCCGACGGGGAGTCGGTGGCACTGATGGGCCCGTCCGGATCGGGGAAGACGACGCTGCTGTCGATTCTGGGGCTGCTCACACTCCCGGCTGAGGGCGAAGTGCTGCTGGACGGCGAACGGCTTGGTGGCGGTCGGGGCTCGGCCGACCTGCGTGCCCGCGAGTTCAGCTGGGTCTTCCAGACGGCGAACGCGCTGCTTCGGCGGTCGGCCCTGGAGAACGCGGCGCTGCAGCTGATTTCTCGCGGGAGTGCCAGGGGCGCCGCGGAACGGGTCGCAGCCGAAGAGCTGGCGAAGGTCGGGGTAGGGCACCTTGCGCAGCGGCCGGCGCGGCTGCTTTCGGGCGGCGAACTGCAGCGGGTGTGCATCGCCCGCGCCCTGGCCGCCGCGCCACGCTGGATCCTCGCCGACGAGCCGACCGGCCAGCTTGACCACGCGACGACGCTCGAAGTTGGGCGCGCGCTCATCGAGAACCGGCCAATCGGGACGGCAGTGATCATCGCGACGCACGACCCGGAAGTCGCGGCGCGTTGCGGGCGGATTATCCGGCTGGTGGACGGGGAGATACAGCCCTCACTCCCGACCCCTCTCCCGACTCGTGCCTCGCGGGAGAAGGGAGGAGACAGGGCGTGACGTGGCGGATCGCGTCCCTTATAGAGGAAGGGCTGGCGAACCTGCGCGCGAACGTGTTTCGCTCGCTGCTGATGTTGGCGCTGTGTTCAGCGGCGTTCGGCGGGCTCGCGTTCATGGAGCTTCGGCAGGGGATGGAGCTGACGCAGTTCACGCGCGACTTCAGCGAGGGCGGGGCGTACGTGGCCATCGCGTCGGTCCCCGGTGGTGAGCTTTCCGGGTCCCGTTGCGAATCGCTGAATGGCGAGCCGGGCGTGGTGGCTGCGGGCGCATGGCGCGGCACCGGGCAGGCGACGTTCCCGACGGCGCCCGGGGTTCTCTTCCAGTCCGCGGATGTGACGGGCGGCATCCTTCGCGTGTGGGACCCGCGGCACGTCCTCGGGGATGGCGCGGGTCTGGTCGGTGGGCCGGCTCTGGCGACGGAGCTTGGGTTGCGGCCGGAGTTGATTGCGCGCTTCGATGAGGGCACGCCCGTCTATCTTTCGGCAGTCGGCGATTTCGACCGGCGGAATCCGCAGGCGGCGCGCTGGGCCCTCAGCCCGGTCTCGCCGGGCGGGACGTTCGACGAATGCTGGGTCGAATTCGAACCCGGCGCGTACGGCGCGGGCAAGGATGCACTCGCGGCGCGATTTGCCGGAGGTTCGTCCGACCCGGCCGTGCGGCCGTACCGGCGTTCCGACGAGTTCACTCGGGACCCGGCCGCCGAATGGTCATCGCGGCCGCAGCGCTGGGGATGGTTGGCGGCGCCGCTGGGGCTGTTCGGGTTCGCGGTGGCAGCGGCCTGGTTCCGGCGCTCGGAATCGGGCCTGTACCTGGCGATGGGCACCCGCCGGGTGCAACTCGCGGTGATGGGCGCGGCCGAAGCCTGGCCGTTGGTCCTTGCCGGCTGGTCGCTGGGGTTCTCGTACGCAGTCGCCGGACAGGCGCTCTGGGGGACGGAACCGGTGCGTGACATCGCGCGGAAGGCGCTGGTGACGAGCAGTTCGGCGGCCCTCGTGACGCTGGCGCTCGTGCCCTGGGCGTCGGCGCTGGTCGCGAGGGGCAGCATCGCTACGCTTCTGAAGGACCGCTAACGAGGCTCGCGGCGGGGCGTAGAGCGATTCGGCGATGTTCCCAGACGGTCCAGGCCGCGACCCCGACCAGCGTCGCGAGGGCGTGTTGGAAGTCGAAGAGGCGGTGCCAGAGCGCGAGTCGGATTGCGAAGAACAGCCCGAGCCCCGCGAAAGCGCTGGTGCGCCAGGCGAACGGAAGCGAACAGGCCAGCGCACCAAGGCAGGCGAAGCCGCCGGAGCTCGAGCCGGAGTCTGGCTCGCTCGCCAGACGCGCGGCGGTGGCGCTGCCTGTAGCGGCGGCGAGCTTGAGGGTGAAGAGCACCGGCAGGGTGCTCAGCCAGTCACCGGCGAAGAAGA
>CAZKZR010000589.1:0-2202 GCA_964557245.1 uncultured Anaerolineaceae bacterium
GTGGTGGCCAAAGAATCGGCGCGAGCGCCCGGACTTCAGGGACTGGTCGATGCGGTCGAGGCCGCCGACTTCGACAGTGTGTTTTCGCAGGTGCCGTATGTGACCGCCCGCTGCGAGACCATCGTCACGCGGGGCGGCGATGTGTGCGGCTTCTATGGTCTGGCCCCCGGAACGGACGTCCGATGGTCAATGGCGAACGACGTGCAGCCAGGGCAAGTCCCCGTTAAACGGCAACAGGCGGATTTCGAGAAACTGGTCGCCGGGCGCCCGGCTTCGCTCGAACTGATCGCGTTACAGGATAACGTCCGGTACTACCTGGTCTTCGCGCTCACGCCCCGCTCACTGTCGCAGACTCCCCTCGCTGTGGTCCTCATCTTCGAGCCCGGGCTCGCCGCCCCAGTCATCCAGATAGACGACACCGGCGGGTATGGTGGCCCGCCCCTCGAATTCATCCGCTACGACACCCATGCGAAGTTGCACACGTACAGCGTGCTAGCGGCGGAGGATTCGTTCCGGCAGCGTGAAGCCGACTGGGCGGCGGAGATGACACGGGCGAACGTCGTTCTCCCGGAGGATTACCGGTGAGGCGACGCAAGCTGAACCATCACCAGCTCATCGGTTGGGAATGCCATCTCGGGTGGTTCTCCGGGCGGAAACCAGCCGAGCTCGGTAAGTTCGCCGTCCACCGGGTGCAGCGTGCCGCTGGTGGGGTGGCCTTCGAACCAGATGCCGACCGTCTGTTTCTCGCGGTTGTGGAAGTTGGAGTGGACGGCGACGACGCCGAGCAGGTCCACTGTCACGCCGGTCTCCTCTTCGAACTCGCGGCGGGCGGCCTCCCGCACGTCCTCATCCCATTCAACATAGCCGCAAGGGATGCACCAGAGTCCGGCGTATTCGCCGGAAGCGCGTTTACCGAGGAGGACGCGGCCGTGTTCGTCGCGGAGGACTACCGCGACTCCGACCGCGGGGTTCCGGTACTCGATGTAGCCGCAGGCCGGACAGACCTTACGTGTGCGGCCCGACCGCTCGACCGACTCGAGCGGTGCGCCGCAGTCGGGGCAGTAGGTCGCGCTCACGGTTGAGGCAGCTTGCCCGCCGTTTTCAAGGCGATCATCGCCATCAGGTCTTCGGCCACCTTTGCGATGGCGATCTTCACGCCTGCGTTCGCGGGTTCCTCACCGGGGCCCCAGTGCTCGCTGGCGCGGGAAATCACCACGTCAGGGACCGCGGCGATGCCGCCTATATGGCGCATGACGCGGGAAACGTCAGTCACGCCCGGTTCCGCATCGCCTCCGGCAATCCCGATCAATGCAAACGGCTTGCCGCCCGCGTGTGGAAGGTCGATGAAGTCCAGCGCGTTCTTGAGACCGCCGGGCATAGCGCCGTGGTATGACGGGATGGTGATAACAAACGCGTCCGCCGCCGTGCAGGCCGCGCGGAACGCGCCGACGGTAGCCGGGTACTGTTCGTCAGGGCGGCCGTCCAGGATTGGAAGGGAGCCGATTTCGAATGCCTCGCACTGGGCGCCGGCTGCCTCCAGGGCCTTGAAGGCGAAAATGAGGGCTCGATCGGCCGAGCTGCGGGGCCGGATGCTGCCGTTGATGCCAAGGATTCGTGCCATGGTTCGTAGCGTACGGAGACGAGCACGAACACGCATGCGACGCCTACCGAGGAGAGACGTACACTGCGCCCAATGCCGCCGCGGATTGTGGTCGTGGGCTCGCTCATGATGGACCTCGTAGTCCGCGCGCCGCGCCTTCCGCTCCCCGGGGAGTCCCTTCTTTCGCACAGCTTCAGGACATCTCCGGGGGGCAAAGGGGCGAACCAGGCCGTCGCGGCGGCGCGGCTGGGGGCGCAGGTGACCATGGGTGGCCGCCTCGGCCAGGACCGTTTCGGGGAGATCCTGCGGACGCGCCTCGAAGAGGCTGGCGTCGATACCGAGAACGTGACTACTGACCCGGAAATCGGAACCGGGGTGGCTGTGCCGATCGTCCTCGATTCGGGCGACAACGCGATACTGGCGGTCCCGCAGGCCAATATGAATCTCGGTCCGGCCGACATCGAAGCCGCTCGTGGCGATATCGAGTCCGCGAACATGCTGCTGCTGAACTTCGAAGCCGGTATGCCGGCAGTGGAGGCGGCCGCCAGGGTGGCTGCGGCGGCGGGGGTCCCAATCTTGCTGAATCCGGCGCCGATCGCGCC
>CAZKZR010000590.1:0-2201 GCA_964557245.1 uncultured Anaerolineaceae bacterium
GTCGTCTGCGGCGTTCAATAACTATCAGGGCCTGGTGGCCGCACGGCCGACGGTGGTGCGGTTGGGCTCGTAGGTTTGGGCTCCTCCTCCTGCGATTGGCGGCATGGCCGGACGCCACCTTCCCCTGACCTCCCCCACCGACCGCCAGGGACGCCGCCCAGCCCCCTGGCGGAACCCCATTGTCGCCACCCGGGCGCTATGGTGACTGACAGATGCACCGACTCTCCGCCCTGGCCGTTATTGTTCTGGTACTCTTCGGCTCCGCGTGCGGCGCGGAGCGGTCAAGCAGCACAACCGCGACGCCCACGAGAGAAATCACTCCGGCAGACCCGCCCTCACCGACTCCGATACCCACCCTTCAGCCCGCCCAGCCGCCAGTCGCCACGCCCGCGCCAAACGTGGTTGATCTCGTTCGCGCTGACCTGGCTGCCAGGCTGAAAGTACCCGCGAGCGCCCTTTCCCTGGTTCGGCTGGAGGGGGTTGTCTGGCCGGACGGTTGCCTTGGCCTTGGCGGCCCCGGCGTCGTCTGCACCCAGGCGCTGGTTCCCGGTTGGCTCGCCGTTTTCCGCGCCCCGAACGGCCTCGAATACCGCTACCGCGGCGCCGGCGAACGCTTCGCCCTGCAGCCCTGACCCGCTATCCCGCCGCGCGGCCCTTCAGCGAAAGACCGGTCAATGTGAACGTGAACGCCCCGATGCCGGCAATCGCGGCCGCCCCCTTCAGAAGCGATGCGCCGCTCCAGCCATCGGTCACCAGCGCGCGCATGCCCTCCAGGATGTAGGTCACCGGGTTCGCACGTGCCACTACCTCGAGCCACGTCGCGAACACATCGATTGGCGCGAACGTCGGCGCCAGGAATAGGAGCGGAAAGAAGAGTAGGAACCCAGCCTGCGCCGCCTGTGGGCTCCCCGTCTTCAGCGCGATCGCGACTCCGATCCCTGAGTAGGCGAGTGCGAAAGCAGCCGCCGCGAACACGAGCACGACCATCCCGACCGGGCCCGTGTCGAACCCGGAGCCGAAAGCCAGGGCCAGCGCGATGATGACCACCGTGAGAATGGTCGCCTTCACTGCATCCGCCAGCATTCGCCCAAACACGATTGCGAACCGCGGCGTTGAGGTCAGCATCAGCTTCTCGAAATACCCGGACTGGATGTCTAGCGTCATAGCCAGGCCGGCGCCGCCCGCCACGCCCGCCGCTCCCTGCAAGATCGCGACCGGCAGCTGGAATCCCTTGTAGTCCTCCACCCCGAACGCCTGCGTCGCCACATCGCCGATGGCCCCGACGGTCACGGCGTAGAAGAACAACGGGATGAATGCGTTGCCGACTTCATTGGCTGGCTGCCGGATCGCCTCTCGCAGCGAGCGCTTCATCAACAGGATCGTGTCGTTCGCGAATCGCATCAGGACTTCCCCTTTTCGGCGGCCGCTTCCAGCTCCTGGTCCACTTCGAGATGATGGCCCGTCGCGCGAAGGAAGACGTCGTCGAGCGTTGCCTGGCTGAGCCGGAGGTCCGCTACTTTCACGTCCGCGTCGGCCAGCGCGAGGACGATGCCGGCAACTGCGGACGCTCCGTTCTTCAGGTACACGGTTACCTGCTTCCCGTCGGTCTGAAGTGAATCCACGCCTTCGAATCGTCGCAGGATCGGCTCAGCCGAGGCCGCCGCCTCGTTGTTCTGGAGCCCAACAGTCATCGCATCAGTCCCGATCGATGACTTGAGGTGCTCGGGCGAGCCGCCCGCAACGATCTTGCCTTTGTCCATGATCGCGATGTCGTGGCAAAGCCGGTCCGCTTCTTCCAGGTACTGCGTGGTCAGGAAGAACGTGACCCCGCCCTTGTTCAATTCCTCCACGTACCGCCACATCGTCTCCCTGGTAATCGGGTCGAGCCCTGTCGTTGGCTCATCGAGGAAGACGATCCGTGGTTGGTGCACCAGGGCGCAGGCAAGGTCCAGCCGGCGCTTCATGCCGCCGGAATAGCCCTTCACCGGACGATCGGCTGCATCCGTCAGGCCGACCACTTCCAACAATTCCCCGGACCGCTTCCTCGCTTCCGATCCCCCGACGCCGAAAAGCCGCGCTTGCAGCGTCAAGAGTTCGCGGCCCGTCTGGATTTCGTCCAACCCAACTTCCTGCATAGCCACTCCCACGCACCTGCGAACGCGGTCCGGGTGGTGAAGCACATCGATCCCGCCAACGGTGGC
>CAZKZR010000591.1:0-2200 GCA_964557245.1 uncultured Anaerolineaceae bacterium
CGCGATGTGCTCTTCTTCGTGGACAACATCTACCGCTACACCCTCGCCGGTATGGAAGTGTCGGCGCTTCTCGGCCGCATGCCTTCCGCCGTGGGTTACCAGCCGACGCTGGCGACCGAAATGGGTGACCTCGAAGAGCGCATCACGTCCACCAAGAAGGGCTCGATTACGTCGTTCCAGGCCATCTACGTGCCGGCGGACGACTACACCGACCCGGGCGTGGCGACGACCTTCGGTCACCTGGACGCCGTCGTGGCACTGGAGCGCGCCCTCGCGGAACAGGCGCTCTTCCCGGCGATGGACCCGCTGACCTCGTTCTCCCGGGCGCTCGAGCCTCGCATCGTCGGCCAGGAACACTACGAAGTCGCCCGCGGCGTCCAGAGCGTGCTCCAGCGCTACAAGGACCTGCAGGACATCATCGCCATTCTCGGCATCGATGAACTCTCCGATGAAGACAAGCTGACGGTGGCGCGCGCTCGCAAGATCCAGCGGTTCCTCACCCAGCCGATGTTCGTGGCGGAGCAGTTCACCGGTACCCCGGGCGCCTACGTCGCCGTCCGCGAGACGGTGCGCGGCTTCAAGGAGATCCTCGACGGCCAGCACGACGGTTTGCCTGAGCAGGCCTTCTACATGGTCGGCAACATCGATTCGGCGGTCGAAAAGGGCCGTCAGCTGGCGGAGGGCTAAGCCATGCCGCTGACGGTCGAAGTGGTGACCGCCGAGCGGGTTGTCCGCGTCGAACAGGGAGTCGACGTGCTCGTCGCCCCCGGCAGCGAGGGACAACTCGCGATTCTGCCGCACCACGCGGCGCTCATGACCACCCTGGACGCCGGCGAACTCATCATTCGCCGCGCCCAGCAGGAAGATTCCTTCGCGGTCACCGGCGGCTTCATGGAAGTGAACAAGGACCGCGTAACGATCCTTGCTGACGCGTCCGAAGCGGCAGAAGAGATCGACATCGCACGCGCTGAAGCGGCCCGGGCGCGCGCCGAAGAGCGGCTGCGCCGCTACCGCGAACAGAGCGCCCGTGATGTGGACGTTGCACGGGCTTCGGCCGCCTTGCAGCGTTCGCTGCTGCGCCTCCGCGTGGGCGGCCGGCGACGCCAACGGCCGGGACCACCGCGCGTCTAGGCGTGCCCCGCAAACGACCAAGGCCCGCGATTTTCGCGGGCCTTTTTCATTTGGGCAGAAGCGATTCGAGTTCCCTGGTGTGTTCGCGAAAGTGGCCGGGGATCTCCCGGAAGTACTGTTCGTTCGCCGCTTCCTCCTCGTCGGTGATTGTGGTGAGGAATCGGACGAGGCTCGAATGCGCCCGGTGCAGACGGTCCAGGACTTCGGCGGTGGAATGGTCACGCCCCCACGCCGCCTCGCGGGCGTTGTGCTCTTCGAAGTGAGGCCACGGTTTTTGGAGATCGGGGACATAGCCGCTGCCGAACTGCCAACCAGCCGGAAGCTCGGATTGGAGACGGATGGCGAGCGTCACGTACCCCTCGACCGCCTCAGCCCAAAACGCCACATGCGAGAGCATCTCTTTCGCCGGCCATCCAGCCGACGTCGCGCGTTCGAGGCTGCCGGGTTCGGCGAGTTGCTCTATCGACTCCATCAGCGGCGTCCAACTGGCCTCCAGGTCCGCAAGGATGCGGTCTGCCGCGTCCGTCATCATCAACCTCCTCGTGACGGGAGCCTAGCACAGGGGACGCTGTTCGCCCGATTGCGGATGACACCCTAGACTGGCGATTGGATGAGTACCCGCGTCCGTGGTGGTAAGTATGTTGTTCAGGGCGGCGTGGTATTGCGCGGCTCTGTGCTCATCTCCGGCGCAAAGAACCACGCACTCGCGGCCATGTGCGGTGCTCTGCTGACAGCCGAAGACGTGATCCTCGAGAACGTCCCGGATATCAGCGACGTTGATTCGCTCGGGGCGCTCTTGCAGAGCCTCGGTGCGGAAGTCGGGCGGCTGCCGAACGGCGCGCTGCGACTGAACTGCCGCAACGTCAATGTTTACGAAGCTCCAACCGAGCTGATCAGCGAAAACAGGGCCTCGTTCCAGGTCATGGGGCCGTTGCTGGCGCGCCACGGCTATGCGTCCTCGGCGCCCCCGGGCGGAGACGTTATCGGGCAGCGCCCGATCGATGGTCACCTGTCCGGCTTCGAAGACATGGGCGCCTCAGTGAGGCGCGAAGGCGAACGCTTTGTTGCC
>CAZKZR010000592.1:0-2184 GCA_964557245.1 uncultured Anaerolineaceae bacterium
GACGACAGCGGCCTGGATGGCGCGGTTGCCTGCGAGGCGCTGGAGCCCGAGAAGCCCGGTTGTGTCCTGCGCGACGGTGGGCGGCTGGACAGCAGAACGATGGGCGGCCGGAGGAGTCACAACGGGGGTCTTGGCTGGGGCGCGCCGTTTGGCGGGCGCATACGAACGGCGCGGCATGGCCGCTAGCTTACTGGTTCTCCGGGGTGGTCGATAGGAGTCCTACAGGATTCTGCCAAACAGATCATAGTTTTCCGCTTCCTCTATTCGGACGCGGACCTTTGAGCCAACGGGCGCGGAGCCGCGGGCGAAGACGAGACCGTCGACTTCGGGGGCTTCGCGATAGGTGCGGCCGGCGGTCACCGGGTCCCCGTCTTCGTCTTCTCCTTCGCCCTCGACCAGGAGGTCGAGTTCGCGGCCAACAAAGCGCTTCGCCTGTTTGGCGGCGATTTTCTGCTGCTGACGCATGAAGCGGTCGCGACGTTCGTATTTCACTTCTTCGACGACCTGGTCCGTCATGTCGAAGGCGCCGGTCCATTGCTGGAGCGAGTAGGTGAAGCAGCCGGCGTGGTCGAAGCGAATATCTCTCGCGAAGTCGAGCAGTTCCTTGAACTCCTGCTCGGTTTCGCCGGGGAAGCCGGCGATGAACGACGTCCGGAGGACGACATCGGGCATCGCCTGGCGCAGTTCGCGGATGAAGCCGTGGACCTTTTCGATGTTGGACGGGCGCTTCATGCGGCGCAGAACCGCTTCGCAGCCATGCTGGAGCGGCACGTCCAGGTAATGGACGACGTTTGGGAGCGAGGCCATGGTCTCGATGAGCTTCGGCGAGACGCGGCTGGGGTAGGCGTACATCAGGCGGAGCCAGGTATCCGGGACCGCTTCGGAGAGCATCTGCAGCAGGCCGGGGAGGCCGGAGCCGACGGCCATGCCGAGGTCTTCGCCCCAGGCGGTGGTGTCCTGGCCGACGAGCACGAGTTCGCGGGCGCCGGCGGCGGCGAGGCGCTGGGCTTCCTTGACCAGCATCCCGGCCGGAGCGGAGCGGAGGCCGCCCTTGATGCGGGGAATGACGCAGAACGTGCAGGGCGCATCGCAGCCATCGGAGATCTTCAGGTAGGCCGAAGGTCCGGTGACTTTGACGTTGCTTTCGGGGATGTCGTGGATGGCGTCCACATCGACGCTGAGGAGGCGGGCGACATCCTGCCACTGGCCGACACCGAAAATGTGGTCGACTTCCGGGTTGTCCTCTTTGACTTCGCGGCCGTAGAGCTGGGTCATGCAGCCGGCGACGATGAGCAACTGTCCGTCGCGCTTGGACGCTGCGAGCTCATGGACGGCGTCCATGGACTGTTCCTGGCTTTGCTCGATGAAGCCACAGGTGTTGACGATGATCGCGTCGGCTTCGTCCGGCTGGAGGACGGGGAGGAGTTCGCCACCAGTCAGGAGGCGTTCGAGGTGTTCGCTATCGACATCGTTCTTGGGGCACCCGAGGGTGACGAGATGGTACGTCCGGGGAACTGACACTACTGACCGTCACTTATCACGATTTGGACCGTCTGGCCCTGGGCCAGGGCGCTGCCCGCAGCGGGGGACTGTTCGGCGACGATGCCTTTATCGAAGCCGGTTACCTTCGCGCGCAGCTCACTTACCTTATACCCAGCCTCACTGAGCGCCTGCTTCGCGGTGGCTTCGGGCAGACCGGTAAGCGTAGGGACAAAGCCCGGCGTGATCTGTACGCCGGAAGGCGCGCCCGCGGTGGTTGTGGTTGTCACGGTGCTGGTGCCGGCGTTCTTGGTGGAATCGACGCCCGTTCCGGGAGGCGCGCCGCCACCGCCGCCAAGGTTCGAAATCAGCAGCGCCACGAGCACCGCGCCGAGGATGACGCCGACGGCGACGATGGCGACGACGATCGATCGAGTCTGGGCGGCCGGGTCGGTTTTCAGTCGGCGAGCGGGATTGGGCACACCGATGTCCACGCCGATGACGGGTTCCCAATCCATGTCGCGCTTCGGTTCAGGGGCCGAACGCCCAGGGAACGGGCGGGGAGCCGGGGGTGGCTTGGGTTTTTCCTGGCGGCTGGCAGGCTTCGCCGGGATGGGCTCGCGCTGCGGGGGAGGGGCGCTGCGCCACGTTGGGCGGGCGGGAGACTGCGGGCTGACGGGCGCCTCGCGGCTGGCGCGAGGCGGC
>CAZKZR010000593.1:0-2182 GCA_964557245.1 uncultured Anaerolineaceae bacterium
ACCGCGCTCCTCGCCACGGCTGCCGCTGCGCATGCGCGCGGGCAAAACTGGCGGTCGTAAGCAGACACGGCTAAACGCACACCCGAAAGACCGCCCCCGTGGCGGTCTTTCTTTGAGGGAAAGGCTACCTGGGGGAGACAGGAGAGCCCACATGACCACCACCGTGAGCGCGGACTCCGCGAGGTTCATCTCACGAAGAATGCAGGCGGTCCCCCCCAGCGGGATCCGCAAGTTCTTCGACCTCCTTAGCACCATCGAGGACGTCATCTCCCTCGGCGTCGGCGAACCCGACTACGTCACGCCAGAACCCATCTCCCGCGCAGCCATCGAAAGCATCGAACGCGGCGACACCCACTACACCTCGAACTACGGCCTCCTCGAACTGCGGGAGAAGCTCGCGGCGCACCTCGAACGGCTGTACGGCGTCCGTTACGACCCGCGCACCGAAATCGTCATCACCAGCGGCTCATCCGAAGCCTTCGATATCGCCCTCCGCGCTCTCCTGGACCCCGGCGATGAAGTGCTCTGCGCCGACCCCTGCTACGTCGCCTACCTTCCGGCCACGCTGATGGCCGGCGGCAGCTTCGTCCCGGTGCCCACCTACGCGGCTAACGATTTCCGCCTCCTCCCGCACGATATCGAAGCCGCCATCACGCCGCGCACGAAGGCAATCCTCCTCGGTTACCCATCGAACCCCACCGGCGCCACCATGGGCCGGGAAGACCTCGTCGCCGTCGGCGAAGTTGCCCGCAAGCACGACCTCGCCGTCATCAGCGACGAACTCTACGACCGCATGACCTACGTCGGGCAACACACCTGCTTCGCCGCCCTTCCCGGCATGGGCGGGCGTACCGTCCTCCTCGGCGGCTTCAGCAAGGCCTACGCCATGACCGGGTGGCGGCTCGGTTGGGTGGCAGCGCCGGGCCCATTGGCCGAAGCGGTCATGAAGGTCCATCAATACGTGATGATGTCGGCCCCCACGGCGTCCCAGTACGCCGCCATCGCCGCGCTGGATCAGGGCGAAACCTTCGTCGCGGAAATGGTGGCCGAGTATGACCGCCGCCGCCGCCTCATCATCGACGGCTTCCGCGCCATCGGCCTCCCAACCTTTGAACCGAAAGGCGCGTTTTACGCCTTCCCCGATGTCTCGGTCACCGGCATGGATAGCGTCGCCTTCAGCGAGCGCCTTCTCGCGGAAGAGCGGGTCGCGGTCGTACCGGGCAGCGCGTTCGGGGCTTGCGGCGAAGGGTACGTTCGCGCCTGCTACGCCAGCGGCTATGAACAGATCGAGCGGGCCCTCGAGCGCATCGGACGGTTCGTGCAGAGGAACCGCCGTGATTGAAACCACACGCACACCCAACACCGCGTCCACCTGCTTGCACCATAACTGGGCATTCTCCGCGGGCGGTGCCGAACGAATCTCTTAATGGGGAGGAATGTATGAGTACAAACACGGGCTCGCGCCCTGGTGATCTGGATGGCGATCTGCCGCCCGGCGTCGCACCCTCGTTCGGAGATGTCCCAGCTGTCCCTTTCGAACAGACGCCAGAGCGCCTGGTGCTATCGAACGTCGAACACGATCACCTCAGCCGGAGTGGGCCTCTCGCCTATCTCAGCGGTCCGTTCAGCGCCGAGCGGCTCGGCGTTGGCTACCTGAGCGTGCGCCAGACTGACCACGCCGGCGAAGTTCATGTGCATGCTGATCTCAGCCGCAGCGATGGACCGGCGGTCCACCTTGATGCCAACGTCCGGGAAACCTGGCTCGCGCGGGCCGCTCAGCACGGAGAAGGCGCCACGCCGCCGGTTCGCGTGGTCGGGCAGCTTTTCCGGCTCGCGGAGATTCCGAGCCAGTCGACGGTGGTAGTCCAGTTCGATTCACCCGCTTGACGTCGATGCCTACAAGACTTTTCCCTTTGCGTGATAGATAGCAAGCCAAGCGTGAATCAATTGTTGTAATCAACGGGCTCGATGCATACGATTCCGCGCCATCAGGGCTGGCGCCCACGGAGGGGATCGTGAAGATTCGAGTTCGGCGGGTCAGCGGAATGTTTGGGGCGGCGGCGGTCTTGGGCGCGGCAGCGGTGCTTTCCGCAGGCGGCGGTGGGGGCGGCGGCGGCGGCGCCGTGGACATCTCCAATGTCTCCGTCCAGCAAAACACCACGCAGCAAGCTACTGCCGAGCA
>CAZKZR010000594.1:0-2180 GCA_964557245.1 uncultured Anaerolineaceae bacterium
TGAGCAACGCGGACAAGTACAGTCCGGAGGGCGAGGCGATCGAGGTGTCCGTGTTCTTAAACGGGAACAGCGAGATTGAGGCGCACGTCCGGGATAAGGGGATCGGGTTCGGTTCGAGCGAATCAGAGAACTTGTTTACGCCGTTCTTCCGGAGCAATGCCGCGAAGCAGCGGGCCTCGGGCATGGGGCTGGGGTTGGCCGTTTGCAAGCGGGCCGTGGAAGAGCTGGGCGGTGAGATAGGGGCGGAGGCGCGCGACGGCGGTGGAGCGGACTTCTGGTTCAGCCTGCCGGCGGACCTGGAAGCCCCGTTCGCCTGAAAGCCGCCTGAGGGCCGCCGCTGAGACTGCGCGGCACCGTACAATGGCCGCGATGCCACCAATCACCTTGCACATGGTCGTGGCGCGCAACATCGCGCTGGAACTCGGGCACGGCGCTGTGCCGGCCGATTCCGGGGCGTATCTGCTCGGGGCGACCTCGCCGGACATCCGGGTCATCACCAAACAGGACCGGCTGAGCACGCACTTCTTCGATCTGAACGAACACGACCACCAGGACTCGGTGAGTTCGTTTCTGCTGACTTACGGCAATCTCGCGCTGCCGGAGAACCTGAACGCTGACACGCGGGCGTGGGCGACCGGCTACGTGACGCACCTCGTGATGGACGAGCAGTACATAACGGGCATCAATCGGCCATTCTTCGCGCAGCACGAGGCGCTTGGCGGCGCGATGCGGGCGAACGTGATGGACCGGCTGCTGCAGTTCGACCTGGACCGGACATATGGCAACGACCCTGAACTGAAGCGCGACCTGTGCGGGGCGCTGGCGTTCACGGTGGAGGGGATCGAGGCGGGATTCCTGGACTCGGAGACCCTGGAGCGCTGGCGGCAGGTCTCGTTCGATGTCGCCGGGCGGGCGATGGACTGGGAGCGGATGCGAGGCATGATTTCGAACCACCTGCGGTTCGCGGGCCTGGAAGAGGGCGAAACACTCGGCGAATTCCTGGATTCGCTCCCGGAACTGCTGAATGAGACAATCGCGCACATAACGAGCGACGAAATCGAAGCATTCGTCAGCCGGGCAACGGATGCCGCCCGGCAGGCAGTTGAGAGGTACCTGGGATGCGGATAATCCGCAACGCTGAAGAGGGCAAGCAGCTCTTGCTCTCCCGCCGCCCGCTGGAAACAGAAGAGTTGCCGATGGATATGCGGGAGACCACGTTCCGCACGTTCGGGGCCGAACTCAGCCCGGACGAGGTGGTGCGCCGCATCATTCGGGATGTGCGCGAGGATGGCGACAACGCTGTCCGCTATTACAACTCGAAGGTTGACGGCGCGACGGTGGGAGACCTGAAGGTCAGCCGCGACGAGATCGCCGAGGCGTACCACACGCTGGACGGGGAGCTCGTCGAGGCGTTGAAGTTCGCAGCGGAACGGGTGCGGCGGTACCACGAGACCCAGCTCCGCGGAGCGATGTTCGATTTCCAGCAGAACGGCCTGGGACAAATGACGCGGCCGATTCAGCGGGCCGCCATCTACGTCCCGGGCACGCGGGCTCCGCTGCCGAGCACGGTGCTGATGTGCGCCATCCCGGCGCGGGTGGCCGGCGTGGACGACGTGTACCTGGCGAGCCCGGTGTTGCCTGACGGCACGGTGCCGCCGGTGAAACTCGTGGCGGCGGACATTGCCGGGGTGGACGGTATCTTCAAGTGCGGCGGCGCGCAGGGCATCGCGGCGTTCGCCTACGGCACCGAATCCATCCCGAAGGTCGACAAGATCGCGGGGCCGGGCGGGCTATTCGTTACGGTGGCCAAGCGGCAGGTGTTCGGCGACGTCGGCATCGACAGCATTTACGGGCCGACCGAGACCGTAATCATCGCGGATGAGAGCGCGAACGCCGAGTTCGTGGCGGCGGACCTAATCGCCCAGGCGGAGCACGACGCGCTGGCGAGCCCGATCCTGCTGACGCCATCGCACTACCTTGCGGACAACGTGAACGCGGCCATCGAACGGCAGCTGCGGACGCTGGAACGAGCGAAGATCGCGCGGGCGGCGTTCGACGGACGGGGCGGCTGCATCCTGGTGAACGACATCGACCATGCGATTGAACTGGCGAACTACTACGCGCCCGAGCATCTCTGCCTGTGCGTCGAGAACCCCTCGGCGTACGCGCACAAGGTCCGC
>CAZKZR010000595.1:0-2175 GCA_964557245.1 uncultured Anaerolineaceae bacterium
ACTCGGATTTGACCCGGAGGAACTGGTCGAGCCCGAAGCGCTCGTAACACCCGCCGCCGTCGAAGAAGAGGACGTGGTCGATGACCCTGCCACGTTGAAGCCGCGCCCTCCGGTCGTCACCATCCTCGGCCACGTGGACCACGGGAAGACCAGCCTTTTGGACCGCATCCGCAAGACGAAGGTTGCGGCGGGCGAAGCCGGTGGCATCACCCAGCACATCGGCGCCTACCAGGTCGAGATGGACGGCAAGAAAATCACGTTCATCGATACCCCGGGCCACGCCGCCTTCACCGCGATGCGTGCCCGCGGCGCACAGGTCACCGACATCGCGATCCTCGTCGTTGCCGCGGACGACGGCGTCATGCCGCAGACCATTGAAGCGATCAACCACGCGCTCGCCGCCGGCGTGCCCATCATTGTCGCCATCAACAAGATCGACACTCCGGCAGCCAACCCGGACCGCGTCAAGCAGCAGCTCACAGAACACAACCTGGTGGTTGAAGAGTACGGCGGCGATGTCGTCACCGTCCCCGTTTCCGCAACTCGCGGCGATGGCATCGATGAACTTCTTGAAGCCATCAACCTCGTCGCCGAGGTGGCCGAACTCAAGGCGAACCCTGATCGTGCCGCTTCGGCCGTCGTCATTGAAGCCGAGTTGGACTCCAGTCGCGGACCGATCGCCACCATCCTCGTCCAGGCTGGCACGCTCCATCAGGGCGACGCCGTCGTGGTCGGTGAGACCAGCGGCAAGATCAAGGCGATGTTCGATGACAAGGGAGCGCGCATCCGCGTCGCCGGACCCTCGAGCCCGGCAATCATCATGGGCCTTGAGACCGTTCCGGAAGCCGGCGAACGCATCCGTTCGGTCGCCGACGAGCGGCTCGCGCGCCAGATCGTCGATAGCCGGCGCAGGGCCCGCGAAGCCGACGAACAGAAAGAACACGCGCACGTCAATCTCGATACGCTCTTCAACGAGATTAGCGCCGGCAAGCTCAAGGAACTGATCATCATTCTCAAGGCGGACGTCCGCGGCAGCGCTGAGGCCCTGAAAGCATCGTTGGAGCGTCTGAGCAACGACGAGGTGAAGATCAAGATCATCCACTCCGCGACGGGCCCGGTAAGCGATTCGGACATCATGCTCGCCGAAGCCTCAAACGGCATCGTGATCGCCTTCAACACCAAGGTGGATCCGTCCGCAAAGAAGCGCAGCGAAGTCTCCGGAGTTGAAGTCCGCTCCTACAACATCATTTACCAGGTGCTCGAGGACATCGAGAAGGCCCTCCAGGGCATGCTCGAACCCGTCTACAAGAACGTTGTTGATGGGCATGCCGAGGTGCGCCAGCTCTTCAAGTCCAGCCGCCTCGGCGGCATCGCGGGCTGCTTCGTGGTCGATGGCACCTTGCGCCGCGGCTCCAACGTCCGCGTCCTGCGCGGCAACGAAGAGATCGCGCGCACACGCTGCGAAGGTCTGAAGCGCTTCCAGGACGATGTTCGTGAGGTTCAGACCGGCTATGAGTGCGGTGTCGTCCTCTCGAACTTCGACAAGTTCCAGGAAGGCGACCTGATCGAGTTCTTCCATGAGGAACGGGTCAGCTGACAACGACCCACTGAGCGACCGGGAGGCCGCCGTCCATGTCCCTCCGCACAACCCGCGTCAACGAGTTGCTCCGTGCCGAAATCAGCGACCTCATCCTGCGTGAGGTCAAAGATCCGCGCGTCGGCGAGGGCATGGTGACCATCACCGAGGTCCGCGTATCACCCGATCTGCGGCACGCCACGGTGTTTGTCTCTCACCTCGGCACGGATGAGGAACGCGCGCACGCGCTGGATGGCCTTCAGCGCGCCGCTCCGTTCATGCACCGCGAACTCGTCCACCGCCTCAAAATGCGTGCCGTCCCCGAACTCGTCTTTCGCTTCGACCCTTCGATCGAACGAGGCGCTCGCCTGTCTGATCTCATCCGCAAAGTCAGCACGGAGAATCGTGACCGCCCGGCGAACTGACAGTGGGCTCGATGGGATCCTGCTCGTTGACAAGCCGGCCGCCTGGACGAGCCACGATGTCGTAGCGAAAGCGCGCGGCATCCTGCGCCAGCGCCGCATCGGGCACACCGGCACACTCGATCCGATGGCGACCGGTCTTCTCGTCCTCTGCCTCGGCCAGGCCACGCGCCTCGT
>CAZKZR010000596.1:0-2172 GCA_964557245.1 uncultured Anaerolineaceae bacterium
CACCCTCGGCCTCGCTGCGCTCAGCCTTCTGCTGCAGCTCGGCGAATACCGCGATTCCATTTCCTACGGAAACCTGGAAGACCTTGGCCGCCTGGTGAACTCCCAGGCGGGGCTGGTGATCGACCGCCCGGTGGAAGATCCACAGACTCCCGCGCCCGAACCCAATCAGCTGCTCATTGACCTGGCCGCGTTCTTCAACGGAGACGAAAGCGGCAGCTTCAACCGCGACACCGCGGTCGCCGTTATCGACCCCCAGGGCAAGGTCATCCCGGGATTGTTCCAGAGCCGCGGGGTGCCACTTGATGGCGCGGTAGTGCGGGACCTGGCCGAGCGCCCATCCGGCGCCCCCGAAACGGACCCGCGCAGGTGCCGTCTCGACGTCGTCAATGGCCCCGCCTTGCTCTGCGTCAGCACCCCGCTCAGCGCGGAAGTGCAGACCGCGCTGCGGGGGACGAACGCATCCGCAATCATCGTCGCGCGGCCGGCGGCCAGCCTCGGCCAGATCACCGGCGACCTGTTCCCGCGGCTTGTCTTCTCCGGCCTGATCGGCGTGGCTGCTGCCCTGGTCCTCGGCTTCGCCCTCAGCCAGAGCGTGGCTGCCCCGCTGCGAAACATCGCGCGGGCCGCCCGCAGCGTCGCCCGCGGCAACTACCGCCAGCGCGTGCCTGCCACCGGCCCGCGCGAGGTGCGAGACCTTGCCGCGAACTTCAACCGCATGACGGAAGAGGTGCAGCGCTCCCAGCAGACCTTGAGAGACTTCCTGGCGAATATCTCCCACGAACTGAAGACACCGCTCACCTCCATCCGGGGCTTCAGCGAGGCGATGCTCGACGGCACCATCGATGACCAGGTCGGCATCGAGCGCTCCGCCAAGATCATCAGCGATGAGTCGAACCGCGTTCTCCGGCTGGTGCAGGAGTTGCTCGATCTTTCGCGCATCGAAAGCGGGCAGGTCTCCATGCAGCAGGACGATATCGACCTGCATGAGCTGTTCGACCACGTCGGCGAGGTGTTCGCCCTGCGCAGCGAGGAGTCGGGAGTCGCGCTCGACGTTTCTCTTCAGGGCAAGGCCCATATCCGCGGTGACTTCGACCGCCTCGAACAGGTCATGAACAACCTGCTGGATAACGCGTTCCGCCACACCCCGAACGGTGGATCGGTCAAACTCGCCTGCCGCGACCTCCAGCCGGGCACGCTCCAGGTCACTGTCGCGGATAACGGCCCTGGGATCGCGCAGAACGACCTCCCGCACCTCTTTGAACGGTTCTACCGCGGCGACAACGCCGGAAGCAGCCCGAAGAAGGGTTACGGCCTCGGTCTTGCCATCTCTCGAGAGATTGTCCGGGCGCATGGCGGCGAAATCTGGGCGACCAGCGAAGCAGGCAAGGGCACGACCTTCGTCTTCACGCTGCCCACCGCGGGCCGAGAATCACGGAAAGTCGGCGCGAAATAGCGTCCATCGTCCCGCCGGGACCCATCCCGATGAACCGCCCAGCCCACCCCGCCATCACCACGGCCATTCGATAGAGCCCGGTCGCCTCGTAGAACTCGAGGTCATGCAGCGGCCGGCCGGTCACGCCCTCATAGGCATCGGAAAGTAGCGTCCGGCTTCCGGGCTGGCCCATGCCGCCGA
Source organism: uncultured Anaerolineaceae bacterium (assembly GCA_964557245.1). Classification (GTDB taxonomy): domain Bacteria; phylum Chloroflexota; class Dehalococcoidia; order Tepidiformales; family Tepidiformaceae; genus Amarobacter. The sequence goes on from CAZKZR010000596.1 coordinate 1,634, forward strand.
AAACTGTGTGAAGGGCAGCGTAGAACCCCAGGTCAGACCGCGGGTCACCGATGCCGGCCACTTCCCAGTCCAGCACGGCCACCACGTTGTTACCCCGGAACAGGTAGTTGCCAGGGTTCGGGTCGCCGTGCAGGAGGGCGAGCCGGGCATCGGCGGGCTCGTTGGCCCTCAGCCATTCGCCAAGCGCAACCAGCAGCGGCGCCCGCGAGATGCGCAGCCGCTCGGCGCGCGAACGCCACGCCGCCAATTCCGCGTCGAGTGGCCGGACCGGTTCCTCTCCGGGCAGCAGGAACGCGAGCCCCGCCGCTCGCCAATCCACCGAGTGTACCTCGGCCAGCGCCGCTGCCGCGGCGTCCAGCCTCGGCGAGCGTCCATACCAGAACAACGGAAGCGTCTCGCCGCGGACCCGCTGCATCACGAAGAACGGGGCCCCGAGGATCGCCGCGTCCGGCTCGTACCACGCGACGGAGGGCACCGGAATGCCCGTCCCGGCCAACGCGCGCATGACCCTGAACTGCATCGAAACGTCGTACGGGGCG
>CAZKZR010000597.1:0-2163 GCA_964557245.1 uncultured Anaerolineaceae bacterium
GTCCTCACCGGCGCCGGCCGCGGCTTCTGCGCCGGCGGCGACGTGCGCGGCATGCAGGCCCGCAACGACGGCCAGTCGAGCGCAACATCGAGCGCGGAGGCCGACCCCGTCGCGAAGCTCATCGCCAGCATGGACCGGCACACCGCCGACCTCCGCCACTCGCAAAACATCACCTCGCTCAGGCTCCACACGATGCCGAAACCAACGATCGCGCTGGTGAACGGCGTGGCCGTCGGCGCTGGGTTCAGCCTGGCGCTGGCCTGCGACGTCCGCATCTGCAGCGACCGCGCCCGCTTCGGTACCGCCTTCCGCAACGTCGGCCTGAGCGGTGATTTCGGCGGTTCGTACTTCCTGCCGCGCATCATCGGCGTCGGGAAGGCGCGCGAGTTGTACCTCACCGCCGAGATCATCGATGCCGCGAAGGCGCTCGAACTCGGCATCGCCAACAAAGTCGTCCCCCACGACGACCTGCTAACGGAGGGACTGGCGTTCTGCGCGAGAATCGCCGCCGGGCCGACGGCCAGCTACGGGCGCATGAAGCGCAATCTCAACCTCGGAGAGACGGGCACCCTCCAGGAAGTCCTGGACCAGGAAGCCCTGCACATGCGCATCAGCGGCATGAGCGCCGACAGCCGCGAAGCAGTCCGCGCCTTCATGGAAAAACGCGAACCCAAGTTCATAGGAGAATGAGCAACCACGGAGAAGCGGGATTGATTCACCACGGAGGCACGGAGATCACGGAGATTCCTGGGAGTTCACGGAGACTGTCGCCGCAAGCGATACCCTCCGTGACCTTGAAAGTCCTCCGTGTCCTCTGTGCCGCTGTGGTTCAAAAACCTCAGGAGGCAGGTAATGGGACAGCTTGATGGGATGGTGGCAATTGTCACTGGCGGCGCGCGGGGGATTGGCGCGGGCATCGCGAAGGTCATGGCAGAGCAGGGCGCGAAGGTCGGCATCCTCGACCTGGACGGCGAGACGGCGGCTCAGACCGCGGCCGGGCTCGCAGTCCCGGGGATGGGCCTTGGCTGCGACGTCATCCTGGAGGAGCCGCTCCAGGCGGCTGTGAAGCAGATCGTGGATGCCTTCGGCGGACTCGACATCATGGTGAACAACGCCGGCGCCGGACGGATGCCGCTCGATCCTTCGATAACTCCGGCGGCGGGCGGCGCGCGCGTCGAAGGCATGCCTTCCGACATGTGGGATGAGCAGCTCGCCCAGAACCTGCGCAGCACGTTCCTCGGGACGAAGGTGGCGGTGCCGTATCTCAGGGCGCGCGGAGGCGGCTCGATCGTCAACATCGCCAGCATCGCCGGGCAGAGCGCCTCGCCGACCCTCCCCGCTTACGCCGCGGCCAAAGCAGGCGTTATCTCGCTCTCGAAAAGCTCGGCGCTCGAATACGCCCCGGCCAACATCCGCGTAAATGCCATCTGCCCCGGCTTCCTCTGGACGCGCGCCTGGCAGGGGCTCGCCACGGGCATGAAGATGACCGTCCCGCAGTACGCCGACCGCGACCCGCGCGACATCTTCCTTGAAGTGGTGAAGAACGGCGTCCCGCTACGCCGTGAACAGACCCCGGAAGACATCGGCCAACTCGCCGCGTTCCTGAGCAGCCCGGCCGGCTGGAACATCACCGGCCAGGCGATCGCCGTGGATGGGGGAATCACGCTCCGGTAGCTGCGTCCTTCTGCCACCACTCGAGCACCCGCAGCGCCCGCAACGTGATCCAGCGGCTCGGTTGGCCGTCCCCGTTTTCCTGCTGGAACGGGATCGCGCCGGGCTTCGAGTTTTCGAGCAGCCAGCGGCCGTCCGGCTGCTGCTTCGAACGGACGGCCTCGATGGCGGCCATCATGCGCGGGTCACGGATGTCGGCCGCTCGGAAGTAGTCCAGCCCACGCAGAACGTCGTAGTACCAGTACATCGGCCACGAAAACTCGAGCCAGGCGGGGTGTGCCACCTCCCCTGTGCTCTTACGGCGAAACAGTTCTCGCTCGAGCAGGTACTCTTCGCCCCGTTTCCGGGCAGCGGTTATTTGGGCGGTGCCACCGATGGCGCGTTCGTACTCCAGCAAGCCTTCCAGTACGTTGATCGTCGTGTGGAACGAAGAGCGCACGGAGCCTCGTTCGGCCTCGCAGTTCCAGCCGCCGTCTTCGAGCGCTTCGCCGA
>CAZKZR010000598.1:0-2163 GCA_964557245.1 uncultured Anaerolineaceae bacterium
CGAGTTGTTCGGGAATTCGATCCAGCTTGCCGCGGAGATTGCCGCACACGCCGAGGGCCGGCAGATCCTCGCCGCCAGGGTCGTCCGCGAACTTGTCGCCGGCAAGGGCTTCCAGTTCAGCGACGGCCGAGACGAGTCGCTGCGAGGGCACGACGGCCCGATTCACCTGTTCGAATTGCTCTGGCGGGAGGCCGTCCTCAAGTGAGCGATGTCTTCGACACCATCGTCTCGAAGCGCGACACGCGCGCCTTCAGCGACCGCCCCATCGAGCGCGAAACGCTCACCCGGCTGATCCAGTCCGCACGAATGGCCGGCAGCGCCAAAGCAGCCCAGCCTGTGCGCCTTGTCATCGTCACTGAACAAGAACAGAAGGACCGGCTGGCGGAATGCGGGAATTTCACACCGCACGTGCGCACCTGCCAGGCTGCCGTCGTGTTCGTGCTCGTGCCAGAAGCGGGAGTAGTCGGGGCGCCCTTCGCCATCTTCCGCGGCCCCTTCGATGCTGGCCGAGCAGCCCAGAACCTGATGCTCGCTGCATGGGCGGAAGGCATCGCGAGTTGCCCGGCCTCGATGCACAACGCCGAGGGCGCCGCCAGTGTGCTGGCACTGCCACCCGGCCACGTTGTCGCCAACGTCATCGCGCTCGGCTACCCCGCCGAATCACCGGATCCCGTCACCGGCACTCGCCCGCGGCTTCCCGTCGGGGAATTCGCCTATTTCGAACGCTGGCAATCCTGACCCTGTAAGCGGGCATCCACGAACCCTGCGCGCCCGGCGCAAAACCGTCGTACCTTGGTTCGAGATGCACTTCTCCCACCGGCGTTCCTCCATCGAATACACCCGCCTCACCGGCGAGGATGCCTCGTTCCTCTCCTTCGAATCTGACTGCCGCCCGATGCAGCTAGGAGCTGTCGCGGTCGTGTCGTCCGCGGGTTGGCTGTTGCCTGACGGCGAGTTGGACCGCAACCGCTTGCGCCACTTGATCGCTGAACGCGCCGTGAGCATCCCCGCGCTCCGTCAAACGCTCAGCCGGGCTCCGATAACCGGCTGGCCGATCTGGCTCCACGACTCCTCAGTGGACATGGACCTGCACATTCGGTTTGCCGAGCCGGCCGCGAATGAAGCCGAGGTCGCGGAACGCGCCGGAGATTCCATGCTGCAGGCTCTCGACCGCGAACGGCCATTGTGGCGAGTTGTCGTTGTTCCTGGCTCCTCCGGCGCGAAGACCTTCAGCCTCATCTTCCAGGCGCACCATGCGCTCGTCGATGGTATCGCCGGCATCGACCTGCTCGCCCTGCTTTTCGACCGGGATCGCCCGTTGCCGGAAAAAACCACACCCCGGCGGGACCTCAACCACGTCCGGCGGGACGAGCTGTTTCGCATCGCGGCCGCTCCGACCGTCGCGGCCTCGTGCTTCCTGAACGCCCTCGGAGCGAAACATCGCCGCAGAGACCTTCGGCGCAAGTCCGTCGCCCTGGTTCGCACCATCTCGCGCCTGCTGACTCCCGGCCCGCGCCTGAACCTGCATGCAAAGGCCGGCAACGCAGAACGCTCCCTCACCTGGTTTGAACTGGAAGATCGTCCGCTTCGCCTCGCCCGGGGCCGGCTCGGCGGTACCCCGAACGACCTCGTGCTCGCCGCCGTGGCACGCGCGGTTGATGAAACGAACGGCGGTGCGCGCCGGCACGTGCTTCGTTGGAGCGCCGCAGTGCCCGTTTCTTTCAGAAGGCGATCGGAACGCTACGCGGCGGGAAACAGGATCGGCCTGCAGTTGGTTCGTCTGGATTCCGCAGGAGGGAGCATCTCCCGCTCGGTCCGGCGAATCGAGCGGCAAACAGGCCGCCAGGCGTCCGGCGGAGACGCCGAAGGCTACGCCGTCCTCACCGACCTCACAGCCTGGACGGGCCAGTGGAGCCAGCGCCTCTTGCATTGGATCGCCGCCACCGTGCATTCCTACGCGGTGTTGGTGACCAACGTTCCCTGGCCCTCCCGGCCCTACACCTTCGGAGGCGCCACACTCGAAGCCATCTATCCGCTGGTGCCTCTGTTTGGAGGCCAGGCCCTTAGCGTCGGCGTCGTACGGTATGCAGGACGGCTGCGAGTTGGCGTTATGTCAGCTTACGGACAGGAGGCGTTACAACGGTTCGCCCTGAACCTGCGGCA
>CAZKZR010000599.1:0-2154 GCA_964557245.1 uncultured Anaerolineaceae bacterium
GACCACAAGTTCATGGGCGTGGCGACCGCTGGCCGGCAGTTCTTCATGCAAATCGGCCAGGTGCTCGGGACGGCGGTCTTCGGGGTGGTACTGGCGACCTCGTTCACGTCATCGATCCACGACTCCGTGCCGGCAGAGACGCAGGCCGCGGTTGCGCCGGCGACCCTGGCCAAGTTCGATGACCCGACCCTGCCGTTGGACAACCGGAACTTCAAACCGGTCGAAGCGGAGATCCTCGCCCTCCCGAACGGTCAGCAGCACCTCGATGCGATCCTCGACGCCCAGAAGCACTCGGTCGCTCATGCCATCGACAACATCTTCCTCGGTTCAGCCATTGCGGCCGTGGGCGTGTTCCTGATGGCGGTGACTATCCCCGAAATCCCGCTTCGCCGCGGCTTTGGGTCCGCGGCGGCGCGGGAACAGCAGGGAACCGCAACGCTCGTCGAGGCGATCGAGGTCGCCTGATCCGAACGCGCTACTGCTTCGGGCCGGTGTAGACGATTTCGAAGAGGATGTTATCCGGCGACGCGAACATGACCTGGTAGTACGTCTCCTTTTCGTTTGACGCGAAGTCCGGCCGGTGGCGCGGCGTTTCGAAAAGCGCCGCGATGCCTTTGCTCTTCAAGTACGCCGCCACCTCATCGACTTCCGCCTGGGTGGAGGTCGCTATGCCAAGGTGGTTCATGCCCGTGCCGTCGTAATCGTTCTTCGCCTCGTTCGCTGAAGCTGATAACCAGAGGCTGTCGTCAGACTTCCCGCCTACGCCCAGCATCGCTTCGTCTTCGTAAAGCGTAGGCCAGCCGAGGAAGCCGAAGAGGTCCTTGTAGAACGGCAGGTTGCCCCCGCGAATGTTGATCTGCAGGTGGCCGAGTTTGGTTTCCAACGTAGTGGTGCTCCAGTTGATGTCATGCGGTTAACGCGGTGCGCCGGGGAAGGTAACGCCCGTGCGCCGCATGTCCGATGGCCCAACGTCGCATCCTCGCATCCAGGGGAATCAACCGGCGGATAGCGGAAATTCCTCGAGGTAGTGCTGGTACTCCGGCTCGACATCGATGCCCATGGTTGCGAGCAGGCGCACGACGCCGCAGTAGAACGCGATGGTCACCACGAGATCGGTGAGGTGTTCGTTCCCGAGCGCAGCCTGGAGCTCGCCGAATGTCGCGGCATCCATCGGCTGGCCCGCGGCCATCTGACGGGCACCGCGCAGGACTGCCTTTGCGGTGGGCTCCAGGTTCGATGAAGAACCGGCCGATTCAATGGAGATCGCGCGAACGTCGTCGTCGCTGACGCCGAAATCATGGCCGATCTTGATGTGGTGCGAATACTCGTACTCGGAGCCTGCGAGATAACCGACCTGCAGGATGGCGAGCTCCCGGAGACGCCCGTCCAGCGTGCTCTGATTGCGGATGAAGCCCCCAAGGCGGCTGAACGCGCGGGTGGCGTTGGGGCTGTGCACGAGCGCGCGATTGAGATTGATCTCCCGGGCCAGCAGATCCTGGTCCTCCGGCTTCAGATCAGCTTTGGAAAGATAGGGGACGCGAGCCACAGTGGAACCTCCCGTTCAGTTGGTATCGCGTTCTGGACCGCGCAATGTGGTGCCGCCATCGACCACCAGCACCTGGCCAGTGATATACCGGGCCTGGTCCGAGAGCAGGAAGCGGACCGCGCTGCCAACATCCCAGCCTGTCCCTTCAACGTTGAGGATGGACGCGCGCTTGCGCTGCTCGCGGGCTGAGTCGCTCATGCCGGGGCCGATGACCATGGGCGTGTAGACGGGGCCGGGAGCGACGCAGTTCACCCGGATACCCTGCGGGCCGTGATCCACCGCCATTGCCTGGGTGAGGGCGATGACGGCGCCCTTCGAGGTGGAGTAGGACGTCAGACCCCTTGGCCTGAGCGCCGAGATCGAGGCCACATTGACGATGGCGCCACCGTTGCCGGAGGCGATCATCGCCGGGATGGCGTACTTGGAAACGAGGAACATGCTTTCGACGTTGACCTGCATCACGCGGCGCCAGGATTCGGCCGGCTCATCGACCACGCTGCCGCGGCTGCCGATCCCTACGTTGTTATCGAGCATGTCGAGGCGGCCGAAGCGCTCCATTGCCTTTTCCGCGATAGCGCGGCAGTCCGCTTCCTCGATGACGTTCGCGG
>CAZKZR010000600.1:0-2139 GCA_964557245.1 uncultured Anaerolineaceae bacterium
TCGGCGAAGCCACCATCCGCGCCGCGTCCAAGTTCCGGATGCGCCCGAAGACGGTGGACGGCGCTCCGGTTGAAGGCGCCCGTGTCCGGGTGCCCCTGACCTGGCGCCTCGGCTAGCGGGATTTCGAGCACAACGTCAGCCGCCCCGGAGGCAACTCCGGGGCGGTTTTCGTTTCGGAGCCGGGTGTCGACGACCTTCGCTTGATCGGGGGAGGCCGCAGCGCTAGAAGACGCCTCCCACGCAATGGCATGCCGCCTTAGCTCAGTTGGTTAGAGCGCCGGTTTGTGGAACCGGAGGTCCTCAGTTCAAGCCTGAGAGGCGGTACCATCCTGATCGCTCCTTCGGAGGTTGGCCGCTGCGCGGCCCCCTTCGGGTCGCAGCATCAGCGTTGTGGGCGCATTCGACAGCGAAGCTGGGAGCGTCCAACGAGGATGCCCTTCGAACCCCGGATCCGGTCCGGGGGAAGTGGGGCAGCGGCGATCCCGCCGCCCAAGACGTGATTCCGCAAGCGACTTGCTGTCTTCAAGGCGTTAGCCATCGCGCCCAGCGCGCTGCGCCTACTCCGCCTGGCGGTGTTCGCAGCGCTCGTCGCGGAAGCTGCAGACACAGGGCAGACCCTGGGCTTGCAGGGCGCACACCGGCGGGCGTTCGCCCAGCAGCACGGCGCGGATCGCCAGCGCTTCTTCCATACGCAGCATGACCTTTGCCCCGCCGGCGCGCGAGATGGCCTGGTCCAGCTTGTGAAGCGCATCCGCGATCGGCGGCATGGCGTTTCCCCAACATCTCGCCCGAGTCATTACTGGCAAGTATGAACTAAGCGACCGCTCTGGTTGTGCGTCGGATTGTCACGCCGTCGACGCCAAGGTCGCGCGGGACGCAGGCCACCGCCGACGTTTCGGCGGGATGAACCTCAGACAACGCCGGCCTCAGGAACCGCTCAGCCGGCGCCTGCGAGAAGGGGTGATCAACGCCGCACCTGGCGGGGAATTTTGAAAGTCGGAGCCTCCCATGAACAAGCTGATGACCGCTCTGTTGGCCGTGACCGCCCTGTCGGCGGCCGCCGCTCCCGCCCTGGCCCAGGATCACACCCGGGGTCCGTCCGACCGTCGCGACGACAACTCGTACGGGGACACCCGCGGCGGCTACGATCGCAACGACGACCGCGGCGACCGTGACGGCCGCTACGGCCAGCAATACGGGTCGGACATGCGCGCCCGCTACCAGCGGATCGAGCTCCAGATCCAGCGCGGCCTGCGCAATCGCACGATCAGCTACCGCGAAGGCGAGCGGCTGAACCAGCAACTGCGCGCGCTGAAGATGACCGATCGCCAGTACCGCATGAGCGGCGGCCGCCTGACCCGTTGGGAACAGCGCGACCTCGAGCAGCGCGCTGACCGGCTGGAGATGCAGCTGCGCCGCGAGCGCCGCGACGGCGACAATCGCCGCTACTAGTCGGCCGGCCCGCAAGGGCTGACTGAACCCGAGACCGGAGGCGCGGCCCGCAAGGGCCGCGCCTTTCGATTAGCGCCAGAGGCGAGGGGCGGGTCTTGACCGGCTAGCACATATCGTCATAATTGCCCGCCAGAGAGAGGCGATTCATGACTCCCTCCGACCCGCAGACGGGTCCGGCCCCACACCCCGCCGCCACCTTCCGCGCAGAGGCCGCCCCCGCCGGCCACGACCCCTTCGACCCCAGCAACCTCCAGGCCCAGGGCTTCGATGCGTCCACCCCCGCCTTCCGCGCGGCGCTGGCGGCGTCCCGCGCTGATCCCGATCTGGCGCTCGCGTTCCAGGACCGTCTGGCCGGCGAGACGGCGCGCTTCCGCGCCTGGGCCGATGACCAACGCCGCGGCGGCGCCGGGGGCTGTGGCTGGTCCGGACCGCCCGACCGCTTCGAGCCGCAGACGCCCGAGGCCTTGCTGAGGCGCGCCGCCGCCGTCGCGGACCGCCGCCGAAGCTGGCGCGCGACGCCCGGCGGCCGGTTGGCGGCCGCCCTGGCCCAGGCTGAGAGCAACGCCGAGACCGTGCAGGCGGCGCTCGAGGAGGTCCGCGCGGCGGTGGACCGCGACGACGGGTCCGCGCCGGATCGCACCGCCCAGGCGGCGGCCGCCGCCCTGCGCCTGCACGCCAGTGCGGTGG
>CAZKZR010000601.1:0-2138 GCA_964557245.1 uncultured Anaerolineaceae bacterium
TCGCGAACGTGCAGTAATGGCAGACGTCCCGGCAGAGGTGGGTGAGCGGGATGAAGACCTTCTTGGAATAGGAAACCACGTTGCGGTGACCACGGTCGCGGAGGGTCGCGGCGGTACCGAGGAGGTCTTCGAGCGAGGCTTCGGATGCGAGTGCGAGGGCCTCGCCCGCGCTAGGGCGGTTGCCGGCAAGCGCGTTAGCGAGCACCCGGGAGGAAGTGAGCGGCATGGTACGACTCCTGCGCGGAGTCAGTTCAACTATTGAACTAAGTGTCTCGCGTGCCTAGCATAGGTCATCTGAGCGAAGGAGGGTAGCCCCATGCAACGCACTGTCCAGTGTCCGGTAGCGAACACGCTGGACCTCGTCGGCGACCGCTGGACGCTGCTCGTGGTACGAGACCTGCTGAAGGGCCGCACCCGGTTCTCGGAACTTCGGGAGTCGGTTGAAGGGATCCCGCCGGCCATCCTGACCGCCCGGTTGCGGACACTGGAAGAGAACGGACTGGTCCGCCGGCGGCAGTACCAGGACCGGCCGGCCCGGTTCGCGTACCAGCTAACGGCGAAGGGCCATGCTCTTGGCGTCGTGGTTGGGGCGTTGGCTACGTGGGGAGAGCAGCACGCCCTAAGCGACCTGAGCCTCGTTGATGGCGACTGCGGGCACGGCATCCAGGTGGTGTACCACTGCCCCACATGTGCGCGGCGTTCCCCGCGAAACCGGGTGCGGATGGTGGGGCACGCAACAGTGTGATCTGGTCGCACGACGGTGCGCCGCATGATTTGAATGAGCGATCTTCTTGGGAAGGTCTAGGATGCTGGAGTGAAGTTAACCATCGAGACCGAACGCGAAGAGGATGGCCGCTGGATTGCGGAAGTTCTCGAGCTGCCCGGGGTCATGCTCTATAAGGCGACCCGGGAAGAAGCCATGGATGCCGTTCGGGTCCTTGCTCTACGTGTGATCGCTGATCGTATCGAGCACGGGGAAGAAGTTGACTCTCGCCTCCTCGATGCATTCTTCGTGGCCGCCTGACCGTGGCCGATTGGGGGACGCGGAGCGGGAGGGAGGTGTTGCGGGCGCTGGAGCGGGCAGGGTGGACGGTGCGCAGGCAGACCGGCTCCCATCGCGTACTGCAACATCCAGGTCGGCCGTCGTACGTCTTTGCGTTCGGTGATTCAGAAGAAATTGGCCCGGATGATGGCCCGCATCGCGCGGGCCACGGGCCTGGCGCCCGACGACCTCTGATGCATTCGGCCGGTTTGCCGCCCCGAACTGCCCGGAGATACACTGGCCGTTCCAATTCTTCCTCTCTCGCGGAGTTCCTTGTGCATGTCATTGGGCTGACGGGTGGGATCGCCAGCGGCAAATCCACTGTGACCACCTTTTTCAAGGGCCGCGACGTACCGGTCATTGATGCGGATATCCTGGGACACCGTACGTACGACCCTGGAACCGATACGTTCGCGGCCGTCGTCGCAGCCTTCGGGCAGGACCTCGTCGCCCCCGACGGCACCATCGACCGCCGTGTGCTCGGCGGAAAGGTGTTCGGCAAACCGGACGAACTGAAGCGGCTGACCGACATCGTCTGGCCCGGCATCCGCAAGCTGGCGAGCGAATCGCTTTCGGAATTCGAGGCCGCCGGCAACGCACTGGTGGTCCTTGAAGCCGCGGTCATGTTCGAAGCCGGCTGGGAAGACCTTGTCGACGAGATCTGGGTCGTCGTAGTTGAACCGGACCAGGCAGTCCAGCGGCTGGCCACCCGAAACGGTCTCGACGAAGCGGCTGCCAGGGCGCGAATCGATTCTCAACTGTCCAACGACGAGCGGATTTCGCGTTCGAACGTCGTCATCACGAACAACGGCACGCTGCCTGAACTGCAAACAGCGATTCAGCGCGCCTGGGACGCACTTCAAGAACGCCTGCAAACCGCAGCCGGGAGGTAACAGGGATGACTCAACAAGCCACTCGCCACGAGCCGAATATCTACGCCGTCGAGGAGTACGCGGTCCACGACGAGCCGTACTACCTCCCAATCGCTGATGAGATTCAGCTGTTCGAAACCGCATACGCGCAGCGCATCCCGGTTCTGCTGAAGGGCCCGACCGGGGCAGGGAAAACCCGGTTCGTGGAATATATGGCCTACAAG
>CAZKZR010000602.1:0-2136 GCA_964557245.1 uncultured Anaerolineaceae bacterium
CGAGCTACTGCCGATTCCAGGGCTGGTCGGGGCGTTTGGGCGCGAGAATCTTCGTCGCCGGCTTGGATTGGTCGATTTTGCTGGGCGACACCGGGCTTGCAGCGAGTGCGGCGAGGGAAACGCGGGCAAAACCCCTCTGCGACGGAAAAAGCGGGGCCCGCGGCGGGTGAAACCGTCTCTGCACGGCGAAAAACGACGAATGGGGCGCGCGAATCGTCGAAAACGGCGCTGAAACGAGCGCCCACGTGGGCAGCACCGGTATTGCAGTGAAAAATGTGAGGCTGTGACGGCGCGACCACGGAGCGCGCCGGCTGCATGGCTGGGCTAGCTGGCGCGCTTCAATTCCTCTCGAAGGACTCGCCGCAGAGTCTCTTCGAGCGGCTGGCGCCGTTGCTCGATGTACTCATGCAGGGCGGAGTTGATGAGGGTCTGGTAGTGCGCGCGCATGTGCTCCTTGGAAATCGAGATCCGCCAATCGTCGAAGCGGGGATCGTCGGTGAGAAAGTCGGGCACGTTCCAGCTGCCTTCGACGGCGCGGCGGACATAGAAGGGGCGCTCTGTCCATCGCCCGGCGTCCTCCCACCACAGCGCTTCGGCAACCGGAACCTCGGTCTGGCCGAGCCGCTCGTACAGGAAGTATTCCTGGTCGAGCGGCGTGGGCTCGACGCTGCCGGCCGGCGGGTCGAGCCGGAACACGAGCCGCTCCTCCTCGCCGCCGGCGGGACGGCAGGTCACGAACCACGTCATCCGCGAGACGCCCCGGCCGAAGCGTTCGACATCAAGGACTTCGACGGGGGTGCCAAGGCGCTCCCCCAGGTATTCTCGCAAGTGGCCGACGCTGAAGTCCATGGACGCTCTCCCTGGTGGCTGACCCTTTTTCGCCGACAATCCGCTTGCGGCTATTCGAAGCCGTAGGGTGCATAGGGCCCCTGGATGAAGAGCTCGAGCTGGCCGCCGCCTTCGTAGACTGTACCGTCGGGCGCGGTCGTGCTGATGCGCAGGACATATTCGACGCCGTGAATCTTGTCCTTGTACGACAAGCCGGTGTGCATCGTGTCGGGCTCGTCCCTGCCAGCGGCGCTGTAGGGGGTATAGTCGAACGGCTGCTGCGAGAAGTCGAATTCGTCCCACTCGGTCGCCAGCGTCTCGTTGCCGTGGTAGCTGTGGAAGCTGCCCCCGTCTTTCCAGCTTCCGGGAGTATAGCCCATCGTCTGGATCACCCATGGGGGACAGGCGGACTCGATGTCCTGCCGCCAGGCGCGCCCTTGCGCGTCGGTGAGGTGTACGGTCGCGCGTCGCAGCATGCGGGTGCCGGGAACGAATTCGATCTCGTGGCGCGCCGCCTTCAGCGCGATCGCCTCCTCGTTCCAGCCAAGGAAGAATGCCCCCCCGAACGGCGTGCCGAACACGTCGTCGAGCTTGCGCTGCACGCCGTGGCGGTCCTCGTGCATGTGATAGAACCCCGACAGCTCGCCGCAGCGGAACGTCACCCAGAAGCGCAAGGCGCGCGCATCGTCGTTGGTCGGCACCGGCGGCAGCCACTTGGGGTCGGCGGCGAAGGGCGGGCGCTCGACATAGAGCCCCCAGCTGTGGTCGCGCACCGCCACCCATCCGCTATCGGCCAGATCGTAGGTTCGGCCCCGGGCGGTCAGCGTTCCCGTGGCGACGCCGGGCTGGGAATAGCGGCTCTGGTCGGTCGTGCGACGGCCGCGGCGATGAGCGATGTGGTGTTCCTCAAGGTGCGCCGGCGAAGTACCGATCCACAGGAAATCATGCGAGATGCCGCTCTCGTTTTCGGCCAGGCTCAAGCGGATCTTGCGCAGCGGCTCGACGAATTCCACCTTGAAAGGGCCGACTTCGAGATTGAAGTTCTGCCGCCAGGTGCGGCTGAACCGGAACGTGCGTTGCATGCCGTTGTCGTTGAACAACGCATAGCCGCCGATCATGTCGGTGGCCGGGTTGATGCGAAAGCCGCAGCAATACATGATGCCCAGGTCGGCATTCATCACCGCGAAGTAGTATCCTTCGTCCCAGTTGTAGTCGGTCGAGGGGATGTAGCTGACCGGGTAGGGCGTGGCGTGGACGGGAAACTCGTCGTAGGGCGTCAGGGCATAGGGCGAGTCCGACATTAGGGTT
>CAZKZR010000603.1:0-2133 GCA_964557245.1 uncultured Anaerolineaceae bacterium
CGTTATGGCGGCAGCCGGGCGGTGTAGAGTGTCGCGATGCCGTTTAAAGCCCCTCCGGAAGACCAACTTGTGCTCGAACTCTTCGTCCGCGATTTCGGCAGGGCGATGGCGTTTTACGAGGCCCTCGGGTTCGCGGTGGAACGCCGGGAGGCCGACTTCGCGGTGCTCCGGTTCGAGGGGTGCGGATTGCTGATCCAGGAGATCAAGCGGCTGGGAGACGTGCCGCGCATCCCCGCGGCGAACCTGCGGATCATGGTCGCGGATGTGGACGCCAAGTGGGAGCAGGCGCAATCACTCGGGGCGAAGGTGTTCGTGCCGATTGCGGACAGGGAATACGGGCTGCGTGACTTCATTGTGCTGGACCCGGATGGGTTCGGCGTGCGGTTCGCTTCGCCAATCAGGACCTAGCGGCGGTGACGGCCCGCAGGACGCGAAGGGCGCGGATGGTCACGAACTTGCCAGGCGCGCCCTGCTTTTCGAAGTCCGACCAGAGTTTCCCGTGGTAGGCATTGCGGTTCACCCAGCGGCCGGAAGCATCGCGCTGGGCGAGGAGCCATTCGAGTGCCGGATCGAGACGAGTATCGGCTGCGGCGCCAGCCGCGCAGAGGGCTTCGAGCACCTGTAGGACGTCAGCGGTGTAGCCAAGCGGGAAGGCGAGTTTGAACCAGGTGCCGCTGGGTTTGGTTGTGCCCGGGGTCATCGGGTAGGCGGCGGTGACCGGGTCAACGCTAAGGAGGAAGTTGATCCCCTGCTGGAGCGCAACGGAAACCGAGTGATCCCGCAGATCGGCGGGGACGCGGGAGAGCGCGATGACTGCCTTGATGGCGCCCCACGCGCATGGCTGTTTCCCGTTGACGGCACAACAGAACCCGGGGCCGGACGTGCCTGACTGGTAGAAGGTGTGGGCCTCGCCGGTGATCGCGCCGGTCTGCCAGCGAACGGAGTCACGCACGCGTTCGTCGTGCGCGAGGCCGAAGCCGAGGAGGGCGGCCAGGAGATTGCCGTTCAGGCAGTGGGCGGCGCCGGAGGGCGGTGGACGACGGGGCGCGCTGTTGTAGCTGAAGCCGCCATCAATCGCCTGGGCGTGCTCAAGGATGTACTCACAGGCGGCCTGGACCTGGGGATGTGCGGGATCGGCGCCCAGTTGATCGAGGAAGATGACCTGCCAGACGGTGCCGGTGTACTTCGGCCCATAGCCGCCGCCGGGCTTCACCCAGAAGCCTTCGGGCTGCTGGTTTTCGAGGATCGATCTGATCGGGTCCGCGGACATGGCCTGGGCGCCGGCGGAGAGAAGTTCCGCGGTCGACGCTTCAGGGACGAGGTCTCGCAAGGCGAGATGACGCGCGACGGGGTTGGAAGTTTCGAGCAGCCAATCCAACAGCGCGGGCGACATCGCGGATTCGGAGCGGGCGCGCAGATCCGCGGTCATGGGGGAAGATTACTCCCCGGTGGCAACTGCGTTCGCATGGGCTTTGCCGGCGGCCTGTAGACTCCCGGCTATGCCAATGGAACTGCCACTACAAGGACATCGATGGCCGGTCCTCCGCGAGGAGATGATGGCCATGCGCGCGAACGACCTCGACTGGAAGCACGGACGCCACGGCGCGTACGTGTGGTTCGCGAGCGACGAGTTGGAAGACGTGCTGCGCGAGGCGTTCGGGATGTTCCTCGTGGAGAACGGCCTGGGAATGCGGGCCTTCCCGAGCATTGCGCGGATGGAGAACGAAGTGCTCTCGATGGTGCGCGGCCTCTTAGGTGGAGATGACGAGACAGCGGGGATCTTCACGAGCGGGGGCACGGAGAGCATCTTCCTGGCGATGTTCGCGCTGCGGGAGTGGGCGAAGAAGGAGAAGCGCGGGGTTTCGCGGCCAGAGGTGGTGGCGCCGCATTCGGCCCATCCGGCGCTGAACAAGGCAGCGTTCATGCTGGGGCTGGAGGTCAAGCGGGTGCCGGTGGGGGCGGACTTCCGGGCTGATCCAAAGGCCATCGAGGCGGCGATTGGGCCGAACACGGTCGGGATGTACGCATCGGCGCCGTCGTACTCGTTGGGGATGGTGGACCCGATTGCCGAGCTCGGGGCGGTCGCGGCGAAACACTCCCTTTGGCTGCATGTCGATGCCTGCGTCGGGGGGA
>CAZKZR010000604.1:0-2132 GCA_964557245.1 uncultured Anaerolineaceae bacterium
GGGTACCTACTACATCAACCCCTTGATGTTCGAAGTCACCCAGGACGAGGTTGCCGTCGTCGAACGCGGCGAAGTCGCCGTCCTCGTCTCCAACGTCGGCGCCGAGCCGGAGACGATGACGCACGAAGAGCGCCTCGCGAGCGGCCAGGAGGTCTACGTCGTTCCCGCCGGCTACCGCGGTATTCAACGCGAAGTCGCCGGACCCGGCGTCTACTACCTGAACCGCTGGGCGTACATCGCCTACATCGTCCCCACCACCAACCTCACCATCGACTGGGCGGTCGAAGCCGGCCTCGAAAACGAGGCGTCGCCAACAGCTGCCGGCACGATCAGCCGCGCCCAGCTCTTCAACCCGCTCTCCGTCATCAGCCGCGACGGTTTCGAGATGAGCGTTTCAGTGAAGGTGGTCATTCGCGTGCGGCCTGACCAGGCGCCGCTGATGGTGGCGAAGATCGGCTCCATCGAAAACCTGATCGACCACGTCATCCACCCGATGATCGACTCGTCGTTCCGCAACCAGGCGTCCTCGTCCGCCGCCATGAACTTCATGCAGGACCGCGCCGAAGAACAGGCCAAAGCCGAAGAACGGGCTCGCGACGAACTCGAAAAGTACCACGTCGAGTGCGTCTCCGTGCTGATTTCGCAGATCGTGTTGCCGCAGGAACTGATGAGCATCCACACCCGCCGGGTCATCGCCTCGCAGCAGCAGGAGATGTTCATCGAGCAGCAGAAGGCGGAAAAAGAGCGCATCGGCACCGAAAACACCCGCGCTCAGGCCGATCAGCAGATCAACCTCGTCTCTGCGCAGATCGGCGTGCAGGTCGCGGAACAAACCCGCCAGAAGACGATCATCGAAGCCGAAGGTCGCGCCCGCGCCGTCGAACTTGAAGGCGCCGCCGAGGGCCAGAAGATCCTCGCGGTTGGTTCGGCCACGGCCGAGGCCTACGAGAAGCAGGTCGCTGCGGTTGGCCAGGGCAACCTCGCCGGCATTGAAGTCGCCAAGACCATCGCCGATGCGAAACTGAAGATCACGCCGGACATCCTCGTCGCCGGCGGCGACGGCGAAGGAGGCGGTGCGAACATCTTCTCCGCCTTCATCGCCCAGCTGCTTGCGTCGAATACGAATCACGCCAACGGGGCCACGCCAACGAACGGTTCGACCCCTACGGCCTAGTCCTGGCAACTGGCTCAGCGGTGGCGGCAGCAGTGCCGCCATCGCTGCTGACAGCATGGTGTCACTTGCAATCGACGGCCGGCGCGGCTCCTGACAGAACCTTGTCAGTACCGGTGCGCTACTGTCAGGAGAGAGCCGCTAACACCACCGCGGCATGCTGAACGGGCACCGTCTCGTCGCTCGCGCACGAGACGCCCCCAAAGGAGAAGCACGTGAACCTCGATGGAAATCTGATCGTCAACGTCAACAGCGCCCAGCCCGAGGCGCTCGTCGCCTTTTACCGTGACAAGATCGGCCTGAAGCCCAACCCGGCGATGGGCGAGTCGGCCTTCATGGCTGCCAACACCGCCTTCGTCATTGATGGCCACAGCGAATTGACCGGCCCAACCAGCGAGCCGCCGCGCACCATCTTCAATTTCTCCGCCGACGACGTGGTGAAAGAGAAGGCACGCCTTGAAGGGCTCGGCGTGAAGTTCCTCAGCGAGCCCTCGAACGAGCCTATTTCCTTCGCTACCTTCGTCGACCCGGACGGCAACTATGGGCAGATCTTCTCGATGCAGGGTGCCCCCGCCGGCCTCGAGATGTTCGCCCTCATGCGCGAAAGCGACAACCCCGAGCGCCTGCGGACGTTCCTCCGTGACGTCGTCGGCCTTTCGGACGACCATCCCGAGATCGGCAACCCGTTCCTTGCCGGAGAATCCTCCATCTACATCGGCGAACACAGCGAAGTTCACGGCCAGGCGAAAGAACCTGCCCGCGTCCTCTTGAACCTCCCCGTGGCCGACCTCGCGGCGGAGCAAAAAAGACTCGAAGGTCAGGGCGTGAAGTTCATCCGCACCGCCGGCAAAGAAGCCTGGGGCGGCGTGATCAGCACCTTCCTCGATCCGGACGGCAACTACTGGCAACTCATGGAGTACAAGGGCTAGAGGCGAGCCTGTCGCCGGGTCGTCACTTTCTG
>CAZKZR010000605.1:0-2126 GCA_964557245.1 uncultured Anaerolineaceae bacterium
ATCCTCCACGAGATGGCGCACATGTGGTTCGGCGACCTCGTGACCATGAAGTGGTGGAACGACCTCTGGTTGAACGAGAGCTTCGCGACTTATATGTCCTACCTCTGCATGGACGAGTCGACGCGGTTTAAGACCGGCTGGCAGGACTTCGCCTCTTCCATTAAGAACTGGGCCTACCGCCAGGACCAGCTTGTGACGACGCACCCAATCGCGGGCCAGGTGGCCGACACCGACCAGACGTTCCTGAACTTCGACGGCATCACCTACGGCAAGGGCGCTTCCGTACTCAAGCAGCTCGTGAAGACGCTGGGCATGGAGGGCTTCCGCGCCGGGATGCGCCACTACTTCAAGACGCACGCCTACGGGAACGCGACCCTCACGCAGTTCCTTGCCTCGCTCGAAACCGGAAGCGGCGCGGACCTGAAGGAGTGGGCGCGGCTCTGGCTGGAAACCCCGTCGCTCAATACCATCGGCACGAAGTGGGAGGCCGACGGCGAGCGCATCACCCAGTTCACTCTCATGCAGTCGGCTCCCGATGAGTACCCCACTATCCGGCCGCACAAGGTCGACATCGGCCTAGTCCGCGACG
This sequence comes from uncultured Anaerolineaceae bacterium, assembly GCA_964557245.1. GTDB lineage: Bacteria > Chloroflexota > Dehalococcoidia > Tepidiformales > Tepidiformaceae > Amarobacter. The sequence continues at coordinate 590 of CAZKZR010000605.1, forward strand.
AAGGCGACCGGCTCGAGGTGACTGTCGTGCCGGCCAGCATCGACCGTGCTGAGGCTGACGTGCTCGAAGCGCGCGGGCTGCCGAAGCCGGCGCTCGTCTTCCCGAATTACGGCGACCACGGTTACACCAAGGTGGCGCTCGACCACGATTCGCTCGCCTTCCTCAAGGAGCACATGCAGCGCATCGACGATGCGCTCCTGCGACTGCAGCTCTGGACGTCGCTCTGGAGCATGGTCCGCGACCAGCAACTGAGGTCCACCGAATACCTGGACCTCGTGCGCAGCAAGGTCTCGCGCGAATCCAGCCCAGAGCTGGTCGAGGCTGTGCTCAACAATGCGACCGCGGCCATCTCGCGCTACGTGCCGGAAGATTGGAAGGCGCGCGAAGCCCACGATCTGGCGCGCGTCGCCTACCTGGCGCTGAAGGCCCCCGGTTCCACGGACCTCAAGATCATCTGGGCGCGCACGCTCATCGGGAACGCCGTGGTGCCGGAAGACCTCCAACTGGTCGCCCGCCTCGCTGACGGCGAAGAAGTCATCGATGGCGTGACCATCGACCAGGACATGCGCTGGGCGATTGCCACCAAGCACGTCGCCTACGGAGTGCCCGGGGCGGACGAGCGTGTGGCCGCCGAAGTGGCGCGCGACCCATCGGACCGTGGTGTCCGTGCCAAACTGCGCTGCGAGGTCTCAGCGCCGACTGCGGAGGCTAAGGCCGGTGCCTGGGAGAAGTTCCAGGGCGAAGGCTACGGCTCGCTCTATCTGACCGGGGCCGCCATGTCGGGCTTTAACTGGGCCGAACAGTCGAAGTTGCTGGAGCCCTACGTCGAGAAGTTCTTCGCTTCACTGCCGAACATGTACCGCACGAAGGACAAGGAGTTCGCCTCAGACTACTTCCGCAGCCTCTTCCCCGGCTACCGCGTCGAACGCGACATCCTCGCCCGCAGCGAGGCCGTCCTCGAAGCCTACGGCGAAGAGCTCCCCGTCCTCGCGCGCACAGTGAAGGAAGCGAACGACGACCTGTTGCGCGCGCGATCAAGTGCCGGGAGTTCGCTGGTGGGTAGAGCGCGAGCCGCATAACGGGACTTGAGCGTTCTGGTTGCCGAGGAGGGATTCGAACCTCAGCAAAGACTCCAAAGACCCTCTTCTGGATTCAGAGGCCCTCGGTTGCCCCGGTCAATTCGGCCCGGCAAGGCGCGCTGGCGGCGCGTGTGGCGAGTCCTTTTGTCGCCTCGTCTTGGGGCAACCATGGGACTATATCAGAGGGCCTGCGATGCTCATCCCTTTCGGCCCGCAAACACCTGCTGCGCCACCTGCGCAGCATTCACACCGACGGGCCATCCCGCGTAGAAGGCGACGTGCGTGATGACTTCACCGATCTCTTCTTCTGTCAGACCGTTATCAAGGCCGCGGGCGATGTGGCCGCGCAACTGGTCGGTGCGATAGAGCGCAGTGAGAACCGCCACGGTAATGAGGCTGCGATCACGCTTGGACAGCTCAGGTCGTTCCCACACATCCCCGAACAACACCTTTTCGGT
>CAZKZR010000606.1:0-2118 GCA_964557245.1 uncultured Anaerolineaceae bacterium
GACGAAGCTGTTCACCATCGCGCTCATTCTCGTGGGCGTTGGGACGGTGCTCTACACCCTCACGCTCGTCATCGAACAGGCGCTCGAAGGAGACATCCGCAGCCGCTTTCACCAGAGGAGGATCGCTTTGCAGATTTCGCAGCTTCAGGACCACTACATCCTCTGCGGCTTCGGGCGCGTCGGTCAGGAGATCGCCCGTGAGCTCTGCGAACGTGACGTGCCCTTCGTCGTCGTGGAGCAAACCCACGACCAGGTGGAATTGGCCCGCCAGTTCGGCTACCTCGTGATCGAAGGCGATGCCGCCGACGACCGCGTGCTAAACCAGGTGAACATCCGGTCGGCCACCTGCCTGCTTGCCGCGAGCGACAGCGATGCCGGGAACACGTATATCACGCTCACCAGCAAGTCCATGAATCCCGGCTGCTTCGTCGTCGCTCGTTGCGGACGGCCCCACAACGAAGAAAAACTGCGGCTCGCCGGCGCGGACCGCGTCCTATCGCTCTACAGCCTCGGTGGCCGGCGCATGGTGCTCGCAGCGTTGCAGCCGCTAGCTTCCGACTTCATGGACACCCTTGCGAGCGGTCGCCACGGCGATCTCTTGCTCGCGGAGTTCGAGGTCAGTCCGAACAGCGGCCTCGCCGGCATCCAGTGCGGGCGACTCTTTGGCCGCTCCTCGAGCGCCACGCTTCTAGGCATCCGCCGGAAGGACGGCCAATTGGAAGTGGGCCCACGCGAAGACACCACCTTGAACGAGGGCGATATCGTGATCGTCCTCGCGGAGGAGCGGGATATCGCCGCGATGAAGAGCGCAGCTCCCGTGCGCTAGCAGGCGCGAACGGGCCTGGCTCCGGTCAACCCGCAGAGGTCCTCAAGCGAAAGTTGCACATCGAATCCTCGCTGACCGGCGCTGACGAGCACGTCGTCGAAAATCAGCGCGGATTCTTCGATGAGTACCTCGAACCCTTTCCCGATGAGCGCCAGGGCGCTGATTCCGCCCACCAGCAGGCCGGTGTGCCGTTCTGCGTCCTTGTGGGATGCCATGGCCAGCTTCTTCACTCCAAGTGTGGCGGCCAGCACTTTCAGGTCGATCTCCAGCGACGACGGCATCATTACGAGGAACGGCTTTCCTCGCGGCGGTTCCTGCTCGACTACGAGCGTCTTCAAGACTTGCTCCGGCGGGATCCCGGTCACCCTGGCGACCTCCTGAGCGGAGCGAATTCCGTCGTCGAAGGCGAACACTTTGTGCGGAACTTTCCGCTGTTCGAGCATCCGGACCGCCATCGGCTTCTGGGCGGACACGGCTACAGGTGCTGGCTGATGCCGCCGTCGACGTGGAACACCTGGCCGTTCAGGTATCCCGCGGCATCCGAACTGAGCAGGACCGCCAGCGCCGCAATCTCGTCCGCCGCGCCGAACCGGCGCATGGGGATGAAGCGCAACAACAGGTTCGCCCCGATTTCGTCTGGCCCACGACCCGGTGTCCAGTCCATCCAGCCCGTTGAAATGCAGTTCGAGGTGACACCGCGGGCGGCGGCCTCCTGGCTTAAGGCCGCGCTAAGCCCAATCACACCGGCCTTGGCCGTCGCATAGGCCGCCAGGTTTTCCACACCTCGTTCAGCGAAGATCGACGTGACGAACAGCAGCCGGCCGTCGACTCCTTCGGGCAATTCGCGCAGGAACGTCCGGGCGCAGTAGAACGCGCCATTCTGGTTCACCGCCTGGACCTTCGCGAATTCTGAATCGGTGACCTTGCCGATAGGCTTGGCCAGCGCGAGGTCGGCGTTATAGACGAGGATCGATGGCGCTCCAAAGTCCTTCGCGATCTGCTTGAACCCTACCTGCACATTCGTCGGCAACGTCACATCCCAACCATGGGAGAGAGCCTTCCGGCCGAGTACTTCCACGCCCTTGGCGATGCGCTTGGCCTCCATGACCTCCTCGCCGTCCATCGTCGCTGACGCAATCGCCACGTCTGCCCCCGCCTCCGCGAGGCCGAGCGCCAGCGCCCGTCCAGATGGGTTCGAACAGCCCACGACCAGTGCCCGCTTTCCACTCAGGTCGAAGCCTGGTTTCCTGTCCCACTCAGCCACGAGTCACCTCCGCCGGCGCCGTTACGGC
>CAZKZR010000607.1:0-2100 GCA_964557245.1 uncultured Anaerolineaceae bacterium
AGGGCCTTCGGAACCATCCCTCGCGGCCGCACTGGCAGCCAGGCGGTGGCGGGCTGATGGTTCACACGATGGAAGCCGATCCACGGGATCCGAACCATCTCTATGTAGGCATCTCCGTCGCCGGGGTCTTCGAATCCAAGGACGGCGGAGCGACCTGGGACCCGCGCAACGAGGGCATCGACTTCGATTTCCCGGTCGAGTACGAGGGTATTGCGAACTGCGCGCACCACTTCGAGCTTGACCGCAAAGACCCCAACGTACTGTTCCAGCAGAGCCACGCCGGGATGTTTGTCTCGAAGGATGGCGGAGCGAAGTGGACGCGGGTCGAATCGGGTTTGCCATCTAACTTCGGCTTTCCCGCGGTAGCGCACCCGCACCGAAGCGGGACTTACTTCATTGCACCACTGAACGGCGCGGAAAAGGGCCGCTACATGCCGGATTCGGCTACGGCGGTCTACCGGACGGACGACTTCGGCGAGTCCTGGCGAGCGCTGCGCAACGGTCTTCCGCAGGACGGCGCGTATTTCGGGATCCTGCGCCAGGCGATGACAGCTGACACGCTGGAGCCGGCAGGGCTGTACGCCGGGAGCAGCACCGGCCACCTGTTCGCCAGTGCGGACGAGGGCGAATCATGGACCGAAGTGGCGAGCTACTTCCCAACGATCTCGTCGGTTGAAGCAGCCGTCCTGGAAGCCTGATGCCGCGCGTCATCCTGCCGGATTCGCTGGTTCGGTTGTTTCCCGGCGCAGAGCGGCGAGTCCAGCTTGAAGCCGATACGGTGGCGGCGACGCTCGAACGGCTGAACGAGCGCTGGCCGGGCATGCGAGACCGGCTGGTCGACGGCCGGCCCGCGATTCGGCGGCACATCGTGATTTTCGTCAACGGCGAACGCGCGGAACTCTCCACGTCCGTGATGGAGACGGACGAGTTGTACGTGATGCCGGCGATGTCGGGAGGGTAGGGGCTAATCCACCAACTGCTTCAGCAGTTGGTGGATCCTCGGCGTTGATTTGATCGCGTCTCGGAGTGCGGCGATGTCGGCTTCATTGAGAAGAAGCGGGTCGCGCATGAAGGCGCCCCGGTGGGTGTAGGTGCAGAACCGAAGCAGCAAAGCGCCGGTCATCTCACCTTCGGTGAACTCCAGGAGTTGGATGGTGGGTTCGTGGAACTCGCCGGAGTACGTGGCCTCTTCAGCGACCACTCCGCTGCCGAAGTGCAGTGAGAACTTGCGCGGGACTTTGCGGGCCACGATTACCTCCCGGACTGGTGTCTACTCAAGCACGCCTGCGACGACAAGTTCGGCGATTTCGTCATCGTCCATCCCCAAGATTTCCTTGAGAACCAACTCGTTGTGCTGGCCGAGCGTGGGCGCGGGTTGCGGTGGAACGAAGGGGCTGCTGGAGAGCCGAAAGCGCGGACCTTCGATGGTGACCGGGCCGAGGCCCGGCTGCGAGACGGTGGCGAAATGTCCCCGGTGGGCGAGCTGCGGGTCTGCCACGACTTCGTCAGCGGTGCTCACCCGGTGGGCCGGCACTCCTGCAGCCTGGAGCCGCGCTTCGAGGTCTGCCGGGGAGAGGCTCCGCGTCCACTCTTCGATCTGCCTTTCCAGTTCGGCGCGGTGCGCATATCGGCGCGGGAAGATTGCAACGCGTTCGTCGGCGGCCCATTCAGGATGCTCAGCGACCTGGCAGAGTGCCCGCCACTGATCTTCATTGGAGGCGACGATGGCGATCCACGCATCGTCTCCCGCGCAGCGAAACACGGCATGCGGCGCGGCTTCTTCCGAGTTGTTTCCATCGCGTGAGCGAACGCGCGCGTTGACCGTGTAATCGAGGATCGCAGGAGCGAGGAAGTGAAGCGAAGCCTCGCTCTGCGAAACGTCGATGTACTGACCCTGGCCGGTGCGCGAACGGTGATCCAGAGCGGCGAGAATGGATGCAGCGATGTACTTCGGTGCGATGTAGTCGGTGTATGCCAAGAAGGGGCCCGCGGGAGGACGATCCCGCCAGCCGGTCAGTTCGTGAAATCCGGCAATGGCGGCTCCCATGGTCCCGTAGCCCGCGAGTTCGGCCTCGGGGCCGGTCGCTCCGCTGAGGCACG
>CAZKZR010000608.1:0-2094 GCA_964557245.1 uncultured Anaerolineaceae bacterium
CGCCTCTGCTTGAAACGGAGAGCTGGTATGCCCTCTCCGTCACGCGGGAAGTGCTCCGCGATGCCCAGGGCGGCAGCCTCCGCGAGGGTTACAGCACGCTCTACGCCTCCGCCTCGCCCTCGCTCCAACTGGACATCCTCGCCATCGCCTCCGCCGCCCTCGAAGAGCGCGGCCTCGATTGGCAGGAGACCACCGATGACGAGGTCATCCGCGCCGAGGTCACGGGGGAGAACGGGACCTGGGCCGTCTTCGCCGTCGCTCGCGAACGGGAAAACCGTTGCACCGTGTACGCACAGGTCCCGTGGAACACCCCGGAGGAACGCCGCGGCCTCATGTCCGAGGCCATTACCCGAATCAACTTCGGCCTCCCTGTCGGCAACTTCGAAATGGACTTCGCCGACGGTGAGATTCGTTTCAAGACCAGCGTCGACCTCGGCGAGGAACGCATGACGACGGGGCTCTTCGAAGGCCTCTACGAACCCAACATGGCAACCATGGACCACTACCTCCCCGCCCTCGAAGCGGTGCGCGATGGCCGCCACGATCCTGAAACAGCCGTACGCATGGTTGAGGAAGGTTCCTGAACCTCGGCGTGGTCTCAGATCGCGCCACGTAGCACAATCGAAACACTTGAGCGCTATCTTCGAAGCTGTGGGCGAACCTTGAGCCCGCGGAAGAGGATTCTGATGAGCGAATCTGCCGACTACGTCATTTCCGCCTGCCGCGAAAACGACGTGAAGTTCATTCGGCTCTGGTTTACCGATATCGTCGGCGCCCTGAAGAGCTTCGCCATCACCGTTGAGGAGCTTGAAAAGGCCCTCGACGAAGGGATGGGCTTTGATGGCTCGAGCATCGAAGGTTTCGCCCGCATAGACGAATCCGACATGATCGCCCGTCCTGACCCTTCCACCTTCCAGCTCGTTCCCTGGCGCCCGCGCGAATCCGGCGTGGCCCGCATGTTCTGCGATATCTTCCACCCCAGCGGCGAGCCGTTTGAAGGCGATCCGCGCTTCGTCCTTCGCCGCCAGCTCAAGCGCGCCGCGGACCTCGGCTACACCTTCTACGTCAGCCCCGAACTCGAGTACTTCTACTTCCGGGACGCGGCCGGCACAGTCCCCCTCGACCGCGGCGGCTACTTCGACCAGATCTCGGATGCAGGCAGTGACCTCCGCCGTGAAACGGTCCTCACCCTCGAAGCCATGGGCATCGAAGTCGAATACAGCCACCACGAAGTGGCCCCCAGCCAGCACGAAATCACGCTGCGCTACACCGATGCCCTCACGATGGCCGATTCCGCCATGACCTATCGCCTGGTGGTGAAGGAGATCGCCGCCTCGAACGGCGTCTACGCCACCTTCATGCCGAAGCCGGTGGCTGACCAGAACGGCTCGGGTATGCACGTGCACCAGTCGCTCTTCAAGGGTGAGCGAAACGCATTCTTCGATGTCGAAGACCCGTACCACCTGAGCGCCATCGCCCGCGGCTACATCGCCGGCCTGCTTCACCACGCGAAGCCCATCACGCTCGTCACCAACCAGTGGGTCAACAGTTACAAGCGCCTGCTGCCCGGCTTCGAGGCCCCGGTCTACATGAGCTGGGCCCGCCGCAACCGCAGTGACCTCATCCGCATCCCCGAATACAAGCCCGGCAGAGAGACGCACACACGCATCGAGTACCGCTCGCCTGACCCGTCGTGCAATCCGTATCTCGCCTTCGCCGTCATGCTCGCTGCCGGCCTCGACGGCATCGAAAACGAGCGCCAGCTGCCCCCACCGGTCGAAGAGAACGTCTTCGAACTGGCCCAGGCCGAACGCGAAAGCCGCGGCATCGCCACTCTGCCGGGCAGCCTGATCGAAGCCATCGAAGTGGCCGAGCAATCACCGTTCCTGCGCAGCGCCCTCGGGGACCACGTCTTCGAATCGCTGATCAAGAACAAGAAGATCGAATGGGAACGCTACCGCCGCCACATCTCCGACTTCGAACTCAGCGAATACCTTCCGATTCTCTAACCGCCGCTCGGGCCTCGGAACTCGGAACTCGGAAGTGCTACCATTCCGCCATGCCCCTCTACGAGTTCATGTGCCCCAAGTGCGG
>CAZKZR010000609.1:0-2094 GCA_964557245.1 uncultured Anaerolineaceae bacterium
CTCGGCTGGCCCCACAGTCCAACATCAACAAACCTCCGAAAACTAAGGCCCTCACACCTCACCCCTCACGCCGCACACCTCAGCCATCACCTTCTTTCGTTCCCCTCGCCCCTGTAACCTACTTCGCATGAACGAAACCCTTCGCGCGCGCACCCGCGTGGTCGTCACCGGCCTCGGAGCCATCACTCCCGCCGGTCAGACCGTCGCCGAATTCTGGGAAAACCTGGTCAACGGCCGCTCCGGCATCGCTCCTATGACCCTCGCCGATACCTCCCAGTTCACCTGCAAAGTCGCCGGCGAAGTGAAGGATTGGGACCCGAAGAAGTTCATCGAACACAAGGCCGCACGCCGAATGGCCCGCTTCTCCCAGTTCATGGTCGCGGCCGCCGGCCAGGCCTTCGAAGACGCGGGCATCGATTTCGACCGTGAAGATCGTGACCGCGTCGGTGTCCTCATCGGCAACGGCGGCGGTGGCTACCCCGACATCCAGGAAGCCGCCCAGACGCTGTTCGAACGTGGCGGCATGAAGCTCGATCCGCTTTACCTTGCGAAGAGCCTCGGGAACATGGCTGCCGCCCAGGTCGCCCTTCAGTACAACCTCCGCGGGTACAACGGCACCATCGTCACCGCCTGCGCCGCCGGCACCCAGGGCATCGGCGAAGCCAGTATGCTCATCCGCTCCGGCCGCGCCGAAATCGTCCTCACCGGCGGCTGCGAAGCGGGCATCAGCGAACTCGGCCTCTCCGGTTTCTCGGTCATGCGCGCCCTCACCGCCCAGAACGACCCGCCCGAAGCCGCCAGCCGCCCCTTCGACCTCACCCGTGATGGCTTCGTCCCCTGCGAAGGCGCGGGTGCCCTCCTCCTCGAAAGCGAAGAGCACGCCCTCGCCCGCGGCGCCCGCATCTACGCCGAAATCGCCGGCTTCGGTTGCACCAACGACGCCTTCCACGTTGCCGCTCCCCCGGAAGACGGCGATGGCGCCGGCCGCGCGATGATCGCTGCCATGAAAGACGCCGGCGTCTCGCCGGCCGAGATCGACTACGTAAACGCCCACGCCACCAGCACCCCCCTTGGTGACACCGCCGAAACTAATGCCGTAAAGAAGGCCTTAGGCGAACACGCCTACGGCGTGGCCATCAGCGCTACGAAGTCCCTCATCGGCCACGGGCTTGGCGCCAGCGGCGGCATGGAAACGGTCGCCACCGTCAAGACCATCGAGACTGGCACCATCCACCCCACCATCAACCTCCACACCCCGGACCCCACCTGCGACCTCGATTACGTCCCTAACGTCGCCCGCCGCCAGGACGTGAGAGTCGCCCTCAAGAACAGCTTCGGTTTCGGCGGCCAAAACAGCTGCCTCGTCCTCACCAAATACGAAAAGTAATCGGCCAACCACGCTCGTCAGAGGCGGGTGCGGAAGCGGCCCGCCCGGGCCGGCGCCCGACTCAGATCCTCTTGCAGACCGTGGCATAGTGTCGCTTATGCGCGGACAACCCAAGGCGCGACACCACCTGCTGCCTGCGGCCACCCTCGCCCTCCTTGCTGGCATGTTCGCGGCAGCCTGCAAAGGCAACTCTGACCAGACGGGGTTCCGAGATGATCTCCCGACTGTCGATCAGGTCGCGGCGGTAACAGTCGGCCTGTATCCCATCGTCGAACAACCGGTACTTCCGTTGACACCCGAGACCAACGGCGCGCGCATCGGCTGGATTCTTGACCAGCTTCGCGAAGCAACCATCTCCGGCCTTCCCGCCGAGGATGGCGCGGGCGGCTTCCTCGGACATATATCCCCGACGTTCCAGATAGTCCGCAAGGACGGTGCTGCTGCGCCGGGCATCTTCGCCGCACTCGACTGCCGCGCCGAGGCCGGTGGCTACAGCTGCAAGCTCAACCCGCGCGAGATCGTGGTGTACGTCGGCAATCGTTCGACGCGCCTGATCGCTCCGGCTCTCGCCAGCTGGCGCGCCAGTGGGTGGGAGGCAGAGGTAGAACGGGCGTCCCCTCCGCAGTATGCCGCCTTCCTGAAGCAGCTGTTTCCACGCCCACCGATTCCGTCGGGAGACCCGAACCGTCTCTGGGTCACGACAAGGG
>CAZKZR010000610.1:0-2090 GCA_964557245.1 uncultured Anaerolineaceae bacterium
GGCTACATCCCGGACGGGCGGGTAGTCGGCATCAGCAAGCTCGCCAGGGTGGTGGAGGGGTTCGCGCGGCGGCCGCAGATCCAGGAGCAGCTGACCAGCCAGATCGCCGAGGCGATCATGGAGGTGCTTAAGCCGGACGGTGTCGCCGTGGTGATCGAAGCCGAGCACCTCTGCATGACGATGCGCGGCGTGAAAAAGCCCGGGAGCCGGATGGTCACCAGTGCGATGCGGGGCGACTTCAAGCAGTCAGCGGTTACGCGTGCGGAGTTCCTCAGCCTGGTGCACGGCAACCACTAGCTGGCCGCCGGCGCGGCCTCGAACTCGATGGGCAGGAGACGCGAGACGTCGATGACCTTCGACGCGTCCAGGATCTCGATCCCGGCGAGGCGCCCGTCGTCCCCGATGTCGAGGACAACGCCCTCCCCCGCGTCTTCGTTCCGGACAGCTTTCGCCGCGGGATCGAATTCCAGGTAGAGCAAATCGAACTTCGCGTCGTAGGTAACTTTCATGAGTTCCAGCTTCCATAGTAAACGTAAACGGTGACGACCAACTCGTCCTCACCCTCAACGACGTAAATGACGCGCACCTTCTTCTGCTCGTACCTTCGACTCCCACGGAACTGACCGAACGGAAACACTGCAGCTTTCGCCAGCTTCGGGGGCGCAGCCGAGTCTGGCAGACCGGTTCGAAGCACCGCCGCAATCTCGGTCTGATTCGTCCCCCGTACCGCCATACGCGTGAGAACGTGAGCCGAGAAGCGGATGGCCAAACTCAGGCGACCCCGCGGAGCCTCGCATCGGCAGCACGCTCCGTGGCGGCGAACGCTTCAGCGACGAGCGCTTCCGTGCGCTCACCGTAGCCTTCGAATCCGCCGCCGACAGTCTCGCCCGCGAGGAAGCGGGCGTGGATGCCCTCAACGATGACGGCGAGCTTGTAGGTCGCGAAGATCTCGTACCACTCCACCCCGGAAACATCCCGGCCGCTCAAGCGGCCGTACTCCGCGACGAGTTCGGCGCGGGTGTGGAAGCCGGGCTGAGCGGTGACGGAGCTGGCGGCGCGGGCAGCGAGGTACTCGGGCGAATCGGCCATATCTCCCCAGTAGCCGAGGGTGTAGCCAAGGTCTGAGAGGGGATCGCCGAGGGTTGCCATCTCCCAGTCCAGGACGGCGACAACACGCCGGGGATTGCCCGGGTCCAGCATCATGTTGCCGAGACGGTAGTCCCCATGCACGACCGTAGGCGCGGGCGATTCCGGGATGCTGTTCCGAAGGCGCCGGATGAGCTCTTCCATTTCTTTGATGGGGCGAGTCTCAGAGCGCGCCCACTGTTCGGACCATCGGCGCACCTGGCGTTCGAGGTAGCCTTCGGGTCGGCCGAATTCGCCGAGGCCGACTTCGTTGTAGTCGATGGAGTGCAGGCGGACCAGTGTTTCGACGAGCCCGTGGCCGATGTCGCGCCGTTTCGCGTCATCGTCGGCGAAGCCGGGCGGCAGCTTCTCGACGAGGATGACGCCTTCGCAGAAGTTCATGACGTAGAAGGGGTAATCGTTGACTTCCGGGTCTTCGCAGAGGGCGACGGGCACCGGTGCGGGGAAGCCGGCCTTCGCCATGCCGGAAAGTACGCGGAACTCACGGGCCATGTCATGGGCGGTGGGAAGGACGTGGCCCAGTGGGGGCCGGCGCAGCACCCAGGTCCCGTTCGTGTTGACCGCTTTGTAGGTCAGGTTCGAGCGGCCGCCGCTGATGAAACTGAACGTCAGCGGCGCCTCGCCGCCGGGCACGTGTTCGGCGAAAAAGCGGCTCACGCCCTCGTATTTGATCCCGGCAGGCACGTTTTCTTGCATCCGGAGAAGTATAGGCAGTTCCCGTTGGCCGGAAAGCCGCCAGAGGGCCACGACATGCGACAATCGGCAGGTGTCGAAACCCGGATTGGTCACACTGGTGGGCGCCGGCCCGGGCGACCCGGCGTTGCTGACGCTTGCCGCGGTGCGGGCGATCGAAGCAGCGGATGTGGTGGTTTATGACGCGCTTCTTTCGCCTGACGTCCTCGCGCACCGCCGCGAAGGCGCGGAGCTGATCGACGCGGGGAAGC
>CAZKZR010000611.1:0-2087 GCA_964557245.1 uncultured Anaerolineaceae bacterium
CCCGACTCCAACGTGGCGTCTGCCGCAGCATCAACAATGGCCCTGGCAAAGTCGTCGACGGATGGAAGCCAGCCACCGGCCGCTTCCCGGCGCGCTTCGATTATGCCCGGGCGGCGCCGCTGCATCATGCGCGGTGTCGTCGTGCCGTCGATGAGGTCACCGCTGACCACGACGAGACTGACCTCACGCTCCGCCAGAGCAGGGATCCGTCGCCGAAGCGCATCCTCACCGGCGAGTTTGCTCGCGGCTACGGGCTCGTATACGTCGAGGCCCGGCTTCTGGCCATGGAAGTGCGCCATGTGGCTGGTCACGAAGACGATTCGTCCGGCCTGTTCCATCACGCTGAGAGCCTCATCGACTGTTGCGATCTGGGCGTCCCGGTTCAGTCGAAGCGCGTAGTCGTCGGGCATGCCCTTCTCGAGGCCCCCGCTAGCGTTCAGAACCAGCACATCGATTCGGCGGAAGTGTTGCCGGACGGTCTCGATCATGGCGCTGACCGCTGCGGGGTTCGTGAGGTCCGCACAGACCGTTATTGCCTGGCCTCCCAGCCTTCGCACTTCGCTAGCGACTTCCTCGGCCCGCGGGGCCTTACTGCGGTAATTCACGGCCACTTTGGCGCCCGCTTCGCCGAGCAGTTCGGCGACCCGTGCGCCGATTCCGCGCGAAGCGCCGGTCACCAGGACCACTTTGTCCTTGAACCGAATTGCGTGTGGTTGCATGGGCGGATTCTACCAATCGACATTCGCCTGTCCCCAATCGACAATCCGCAGCGTGAACTTACTGCTTGCGCATGGCCCTAACCTGAACCTGCTGGGGGAACGGAAGCCAGAAATCTATGGCCGCACCACCCTCCTGGACATCGAGGCTGACGTTGCGGCTGCGGCAGGAGCGCGGGGCGCGGCAGTGCTGTGTTTTCAAAGCAACCACGAAGGCGCGCTCATCGATTTTCTCCATGAGCACCGGAAGTTTGCGGCCGGCGTAGTGATCAACGCCGGAGCGTATACACACACGTCGGTTGCCCTTCGAGATGCGATTGAGGCGATCGTGATACCGGTGGTGGAAGTGCATATTTCCAACACGCACGCCCGAGAGGGGTTCAGACACCGGTCGCTGATTTCGCCGGTGTGCCTGGGCCAGGTGACGGGACTCGGCCGTGATGGCTATACGTTGGCGACGAATCTGCTGCTGGACCACCTGGGCGTCCCGGCCTAACTCGCCGCAGACGCGCTTTGTAATGGCTTTGCGATACCTCGGAAGCTGAAGGGCGGGTGCGGAGCATTCGCCACGCGTCTACCATGGAGTCAGCCCCCGGCGATCCTTCGCCAAGGAGTGCTGTTTGACGGAATTCGAGGCTGTAGCCCGGCCGTCGGTCCCCGAGTGGGTCGTCACGCTCTACAAGTCCATCGTCTGGTTCACGGTGGACATGATTGTGTTCATCGCGTTGTTTTTTCTGTACTTCCTCGGCCGCGGCCTTCCTGATGACCGGATTGATCTCGCTACGCGTAACGCCTTCCACGTTATCGACCTTGAGCAGTCGCTCCGTGTGTTTCACGAGCCCGCCTGGCAGCAAGCGGCGATCGGAAACGACCGGCTGGTTCAGCTGGCCAACTTCACGTATCTGAAGCTGCATATGCCGTTGCTGGTGGCGGTCGGGTTCGCGTTCTTTTTGGCGGACACGCGCAAGCACCGGCTGATCCGCAACACCATCCTGCTTTCCGCGTTTCTCGCGATCCCGATCTACGCCGCTTTCCCCGTCACGCCGCCGCGCCTGATGGGGAGCGCCGGCTACCCGATTGGCATCTTCGATACGATCCCGGCGGAGGTCCGCACCAAGCCTGGCGTATTGGCGAACTGGTATGCAGCGGTTCCGTCGTACCACTTCGGGTGGATAGCGCTCGCCGTCGCGGGAGTGTGGTGGACGTGGAAGAGCTGGCTTCTTCGGGGCGCGTCGGTGGCCTTTGGGTGCTTGATGTGGTGGGCCATCGTGGTCACCGGAAACGACTACTTCATGGACATGCTCGCCGGGGTGGCGATGGTTTCGCTGTCGTTCTACCTCGCCCGGGCGTTCGAACGGTGGGCCGAGCGAA
>CAZKZR010000612.1:0-2086 GCA_964557245.1 uncultured Anaerolineaceae bacterium
ACGTCACCCTTCCGCAGCAGATAGTCGCTGAACGTGAGGCGAACTGACCCTACCGCTCACTGCGCGATGTGTTAGTGCGGACATCGGTCTCACGGGAACAGGCGGAAATGCTCATCCGTGCCGGGGTGTTCGAGGAGTTTGGTCTGCCGCGCAGGGAGTTGCTCTGGCAGCTCGGTTTGTTGACCGAGGCGCGCCCGGCGCCTGAACCCTCCCGCGGTGGAGCGCAACTTGCGCTGGCTCTCCCAACGGAGCAGGACATGGCGGAGCTTCCCGGCCTTTCGCCGTGGCAAACGCTTGCGTGGGACGTCGAGCGGCTGGGCCTGAGCCCAGGACGCCACCCGATGCAACTCGTCCGGCCGCTCCTTCATGAGGGCTTGATCACGAGCAGGCACCTGGGCGGCGTGCATAATCCCAACCGGCTGCCCGAAGGCATGATGGTGGAAATGGCGGGGATGGTGGTTACACGGCAGCGCCCGGCGACGGCGAGCGGGGTCATGTTCATGCTGCTGGAGGACGAATTCGGGCTGGCAAACCTGGTGGTGTACACCCCGTTGCAAGAACGGCAACGCGAGTTGGTGCGAGGCACGCCGTTCGTCATTGTGCGGGGGCGGGTGGATAACGAGCAGAGCGGATTCCCGAACATCATCGCGGAATCGTTCCGGCCCTGCCCGCTTCCGGGTTTCATCGAAGAAGTGCCAACGCACAATTTTGGTTAGCGACGGAGACGCCCTTGGTCCTACGCGGGCAAACGAGCCCCGCAGAGACCGGCAGTCCGCGTAGGATGGCGCCTGAGCAGGCACCCATGCGTTCTTTCTCCCCACGCTCTGGCGCCAACATTATTCCGGTAGATCAACCGCATGAGTGAGACGCCGTCGCCCCTTGTCAGCGTGATCATCCCCACGCACAACCGCGCGAACACGCTGCGGCGATGCCTCGCCGCGCTGGCCGCGCAGGACTTCCATGGCCAGTTCGAAGTCATCGTGGTGCTGGACGGGTGCGTGGACGACTCGGTCCGAGCGGTACAAGAGGCATCGGATCGCCTGCCGATTCGAGCGATCGAACAGGAGCAACGCGGAGCGGGAGCGGCACGCAACAGAGGCGCCGCCGAAGCGAGAGCCGAAACGCTGCTATTCATTGACGACGACATCACGCTGGAGCCCGGTGCGGTCCGGGGACACGCCGACGCGCAGGAGGATCGCGGCCCCGGCATCGGCATTGGCCGAATCGAGACACGAGCGACCAGGCGAGGGCTGCCCACCCGCTCGGTCGCGTTTTGGAAGGCAATTCAACGCCGGCATGAAAGCGGGCTGCCGCCGACGTTCCTGGATGTGTTCACGGGCAACCTCTCCGTGCCCCGGCGTGCTTTCCTTGAGGTTGGCGGATTCAATGAGCAGCTGGTGCGCAGCGAGGACATTGAACTCGGGTTTCGGCTGGTGCAGTGCGGGCTACCGGCCATCTATGTGGGTGAGGCGAAGGCCCGGCAGGACTTCACGAAAACGACCGAACAGGTGTTGCGCGATGCCGAGGGGTATGGCCGGGCGAACGTGGCTCTCTGGATCATGCACCCGGGGATGCGCCGGATGCTCCACATGGGCGGGGTGACCTCCGGCATCGGCCTGCGCGCGCGTGTGCTGCCTGTGCTTGCGGGCTGGCCGCTGCCGATGGCGCCCTTCCGGCTGCTCGGCGCCATCCCGCACCAGATTCCTGGCACCGGAATTTTGGCCACGTGGGCGCAAACGTACTGGCGCGTCCGCGGGGTGCGCGCCGCCGCCGGCGACGAGGCAACGTGGCGGCAGATGACCGCTCGGCTGCGGATCCTCCGGTACGACCGCTTCGACGGTGGTGGCCCAAGCGACCCGCAGTCCACGTCCCAGTCAGAGTTCGGAGCGCACATGCGAACGCTTAAGACGATGGATGTCGATGTGGTGGGCCTCGGCGAGTACGTCGCGAGGCTTTGCTCAGGTGCACCGCCAGAACGGGACTCGGTGGTCGTCACGCTAGACGCGCAGCTCGATGTGCTGGAGCAGTTGGCGTTCCCTGTGCTCGCGGAGGAGGGCCTGCACGCGACGGCGTTCCTGCGAGCGGC
>CAZKZR010000613.1:0-2085 GCA_964557245.1 uncultured Anaerolineaceae bacterium
CGGCGGACCTGCACAAGTCCGGCTTCGCGGCGAAGCCGGCTTCCACGGTGAGTTTCCGCACGCGAGAACACCGGGAGAACGCGCGATATGTGTTCGATGATTGGCCGAGCGGCACGTACCAGTCGCTGACGTTCACAGGGACGCGGCCGGGCGGAGCGATTGCCGCTTCGTGGGCAGCGCTGAACTTCCTCGGGCGCGAAGGCTACCGGAATATCGCAGCAGCCAGCATGCGCGCGAAGGAACGAACGATCGCGGGGCTAACGGCGATCGAGGGAGTGCGTGTCCATGGGGCTCCGCCGCTGTACGCGTTTTCCTGGGCGGCGCCGGACGTGGACATGGGGGCGGTGGCCGGAGCGATGGGCCGGCGAGGATTCATGTGCGGGCAAACGACGAGCCCAGCGGGCATTCACGTGATGGCGACGCCTGTCCACGAAGCTTCGGCAGACGATTACGCGACGGCCGCGGCCGAAAGCATCGCGGAGGCAGGAAAGTCAGGTAGTGGCACGGAGCGGGCAACGTATGCCTGAGTGAACACCTTTTGGGCCGGCGAGCGTACTACCAGTGCCGGTCCGCGCTCGTGGCCGTCCTTCGATTGGGGGACCCTCCAGGGTTACGAGCGCGGACGGCCTGTATGACGTTTCGGCAACGCCGGCGGAATGCCCAGGATTTTGCTTGACTACGGTAAATATGGATGCCTAGCATCCGGGCCGCCGCAGAAGGAGGCCCAGGCCTGTGAACAAAGGAATCATCAAGGAATTCAGGGACTTCCTGATCCAGGGCGACATCATCGCCATCGCCGTGGCGTTCATCATGGCAGCCGCGTTCGTCCCCGTGGTGGACGCGTTCACGAAGGGCATCGTCCTGAACTTCATCGCGGCGATCGTGGGGAAGCCGAATTTCGATGACATCGGGTTGGACGTTGGGGACAGCCGGCTGTTGATCGGCACGTTCCTGACCGCGGTTGTAAACCTCGTGCTCGTCGGCGCGGCCGTGTTCTTCTTCATCGTGAAGCCGGTGCAGATCATCAAGGACCGGATGAAGAAGGGTGAGGAAGCGCCTCCGCCGGATCCCGAGGACATCGCGCTGCTGCGGGAGATCCGGGACCTGCTGCGCAACCGCCAGTAGCCTCGACTGGGTTCATCGACGGAAGCCCGGCCGCGTCCGCGCCGGGCCTGCGTTGTGCCAAAAGAGCCGGGTTTTTCGGATCGAACGGCCATCGTTCGGCGCCTGCGCTGGCGTCATGCTCCCGGCACCACAACTCCGGGGTGCGCCATGGGAATCGCAACGTTCATGTCTTCGCCTGTTGGACGAATCGCACGCGTCATTGTTGGGCTCGCGCTGATCATCCTGGGCCTTTCGATGGGCGGTCCGGCCGGCTGGATCATCGCGGTCGTGGGCATTGTGCCGATCGTCGCTGGCGCCGCGAACCTCTGCCTCATCGCTCCGGTCGTCGGCGCGCCGTTCAAGGGCAGCGACATCCGGCGGTACTGACCCCGGCGCTGACTAGCGCGCGAACAGCCAGCGTGTGGCGCCGTACGGCTCGACTTTTGCCACGGCGTACACCCGCTGGAACTCGAGTTCGTAGAGGTTCCACGGTGGCGGCCCGCCGCTCGGGGCGGTAAATGGCGCGGTGAAGCCCTCGCCCTCTACTTGCGCGGGCCAGCCGCCCTCTTCGCGGTAATGCTTCGCCAACCGCTCAAGGGTTGGCCCATCCGTGACGCGCCTGGCAGCGCCTTCGAATACAAGGTCGAGTTCCGATAGCGCAACTCCAAGGCTGGCTGCGGGCCGCTCCCGGAGGTCTTTCGACTTGCGTGTGCGCGGGCCGCTCACGAAGTACAGCCCACCATCGCACCAGACCACTCCAACGCCCGCGGCATGTGGCGAGCCATCGGGATCTGTAGCCGTCAGGAACCAGGTGATGTTCTCGTTGCTGATTCCCTCCAGGGCGCCCGCTGCACGACTCCATGGCAGCGCGTCGTTTCCATACTGGTCGAGGTTCCTGGTTTCGATTGGTTGTGCGGGCGGCATCGCGCACCTCCGTGAGCGTGGTTGGGGGCGTCCATCCAGTATGCAATCCACGGCAAA
>CAZKZR010000614.1:0-2081 GCA_964557245.1 uncultured Anaerolineaceae bacterium
CCACGGGGTTGGCCGGCGTCGGTGTCTCCCGGACCGGCACAACAAGGTTGATAGCCAACACCAGGACCTGGAAGCCCAGCGCGGCCAGCAAGATGATGTCGAGGTCGCGCAACGGCCACGAAGGCAAGGCGCCCTCGGTCAGGTACCAGTGGCCCCAGACCATCGAAACCGACACCGCGCCCAGCGCCATGGTCCCGCCGATCAGCGCGATGAAGGCGGCAGGGTAGCCCCAGGTTGGGGGTGCCAGCATCACCGCCAGCAGGCCAACGGCCAGCACACCGGCGATGGACCCTGCGATGCCGAACAACCGACCGATTGGGTCCCACCCCATGAAGACGCAGAACATGTAGATGGAACTGGTAACGATGACCACCAGCAGTGCACGCTTTACGTCATCGAAAGGCCCCTGGTCGATGCGATAGCCGTCGACCGTGTCCCGGATGTCGATGCTGCCGGCCGTCCAATATGCCAGGCCGGCGGCGACTGCCACGCACAACGCCATGGTCATGACGAAGCCGCGAGTGACACCGCCCCGCAAGTCGCTGCCGAGGGTGATCCAGAGACTTCCGATGCTGAGTTCCGCGAGGATCAAGAGGAGTGTGTACGGGAGGGCTTCGACGTTCACGCAGTTGGAGTGTAGAGCGGCAACGCCTATCGGCTACCGTCCGCATCCGGACAGAGCGGGACTCGCAGAAGCTTTTCGATTTGTTTCCCTTTAACAGTCCCGCTGCTAGACTCGCGAACGCTTTCGGCGCGTCAGTCAGGGCGGCCGGCGGTTCCGTGTGTCTTCGGGGGTATCGGGACCGCAAGCATATTCCGGAGGGGAAGACCCAATGCTCCTGGCCCAGATCATGATCCCTGCGGCGAGCGCCGCGGCGGTCCTGTTTGCGATCTGGCTCGCCTTTGACGTCCTGAAGAGGGACAAAGGCACCGAATCCATGCAGGCAGTCGCCGGTACCATTCTCGAAGGCGCAAACGCCTTCCTGAGCCGGCAGTACCGCACCATCGGCATCATGGCAGTCGTCACCTCGGTGGTCGTCGCGGTGATCGTCGGCATCTTCAAGGAGTCAGGCGAAGTTGGCGTGCTCACGGGCATTGCCTTCATCGTCGGCGCCCTTGCATCCGGCGTGTCAGGCTTCATCGGCATGTCGATCGCCGTCCGCGCCAACGGCCGGACAGCCGCGGCCGCGCAGAACAGCCTCGCAGACGCCATCAACGCCTCGTTGCGGGGTGGCGCCGTCTCGGGCTTCCTCGTTGTCGCGCTGAGCCTCATCGGTGTTTCCAGCATCTTCGCGATTTACTCGAACCTGCTTGGTCACACCATCCAGGAGACGCCGTTCCTCATCGTCGGCTTCGGCTTCGGCGCCAGCTTCGTCGCTCTCTTCGCCCAGCTCGGCGGCGGTATCTACACCAAGGCCGCTGACGTTGGCGCCGACCTCGTCGGCAAGGTCGAAGCCGGCATCCCGGAAGACGACCCGCGTAACGCCGCCGTCGTCGCCGACCTCGTTGGCGACAACGTGGGCGACTGCGCGGGCCGCGGCGCGGACCTCTTCGAATCCATGTCCGCTGAGAGCATCGGCGCGATGATCCTCGGCGCATCCATCTACGTCGCCACCGGCGATGTCGAATGGGTGCTCTTCCCGCTCGTCCTCCGCTCGTTCGGTGTGTTCGCCACCATCCTCGGCATGCTCACCGTGCCGTTCTGGGCGAAGCGCATCAGCGACCCGATGGGCGC
This sequence comes from uncultured Anaerolineaceae bacterium, assembly GCA_964557245.1. Classification (GTDB taxonomy): domain Bacteria; phylum Chloroflexota; class Dehalococcoidia; order Tepidiformales; family Tepidiformaceae; genus Amarobacter. Next base: position 1,736 of record CAZKZR010000614.1, read on the forward strand.
GCTCAACGGCGGTTACTGGACCATCACCGTCCTCAGCATCGGCGGCCTCGCCGCTGCCACTATGGCCATGCTCGGCGATGTCTGGTACTGGTTCTTCTTGTGCGGCATCGTCGGCATCATCGTTGGCATAGCCTTCGTGTACATCACGCAGTACTACACCGCCGGCGCCTGGCGCCCCGTCCAGGAAATCGCCCGGGCGAGCCGCACCGGTTCCGCCACGAATATGATCATCGGTACGGCCGTCGGCTTCGAAACCACCGCCGTTACCGCCATCACGGTTGGCCTCGGTCTCGTCGTCGCGTTCGTCCTGGGCGACCAGGCGGCGGGCGACCTTGAGAACGTCAGC
>CAZKZR010000615.1:0-2063 GCA_964557245.1 uncultured Anaerolineaceae bacterium
TTCGCCTCGAAGGAGTGGACCGACGCCGCTACCACGCGGCCGCCGTCTTCATGAGCAACCACGTTGTCGCCCTCGGTTCCGCAGCCACGCGCATGTGGACCCTGGCCGGACTTCCCGGCGATGCCGGCCGCGAAGCGCTCGCTCCGCTCCTTCTCTCAGCCGCCAACAACGTCGCGAATCTCTCGCTACGCGACGCACTGACTGGACCAATCGCTCGGGGAGACATCACAACCGTCGAAGGCCACCTCGCCGCGCTAAGTGACGCACCAGACCTCCGCGAACTGTACCGGGCACTCTCCCTCGAGCTCCTCTATCTGCCGCTCCCGCACGATGCCGCAACAACCGCAGCACTCCACCGGCTCCTGGACGGACCGGAAGTCGGGCCCTAGCCCCTGCCGGCCACCGGCCGGTCGTGCGGTGCACTGGCCTGCGCGCCGCGGAAGTCCCGGAACGGTCCGTCGCGCCACTCGAGCGCTGCCTTCAGGCCCTGCTCACGCAGACGCGTATTCCATTCTTGCGCCGCGGGTCGGTGCTTGCTCATGGCCTCGACATCGGTGCCGCCCATCAGGCCCTGCCGGATGCCCATCGCCTCGTACTGGCGGTTCACCGACCGCTTCGAGTACATCAGCATGTCGTTGTCGATGTTGGCCATCCGCCGCGCGAACGTCTCCGTGAACTGCGCGAGTTCCTGCGGCGGCACCGCGTACGTCGCCCAGCCCATGGCCGCCATATCCTTCCCGGAAAACGAGTCGCCCACGTACGCAAACTCTCGTGCCTTGGTCATCGGCAGGTGCCACGGCGCCCACATGATGTCCATCGTCCCCATCGCGCGCACCGGCGGATAGCCGATCTGCGCGTCCTCCGCCACGATCCTGAAGTCGCAGAACGTGGCCAACTCCGTCCCCCCGGCCAGACAGTAGCCCTGGATCTGCGCCACTACCGGCTTCGCGAGTTCCCAGATGGTCCAGTTCGCCATCAGCACGTGCCGCGACCAGTCGTAGTGCGCCGGGTGCGTCGTTCCGGTGTCTGGCAATCCCGACTTCGGGTGAACGAAGGTCGATCCGTCTTTCGCCGCCCGCGATGGCGAGAGGTCGTACCCGGCGCTGAACGCCCGCCCGTTCGCCCGGAGGACAATGACACCGACTTCCCGGTCAGCCTCGGCTTCCTTCAGGGCGTGAAACAACTCGCCCCTCAGGTCGTTGGACAGGGCGTTCAACTTCTCCGGCCGGTTCAGCGTGATCACCGCTAGCCGGCCGTCGGTTTCATACAGGATGTTTTCGTAGTCCATCTCGGCCTCCGCTACGCCTCGTGTATGGCGCCCGCGAAGTCTACCTGCGCCGGACCAGCCCCGCACTAACTAGCCGGAAACCACTCCGGTGCCGGTCTCGGGATACGAAGCCTGGCAAAAGCCGTGGTTGCAGTATCCGTGCGGATTCCGGTGCAAATACTGCTGGTGGTAATCCTCGGCGTAGTAGAACGCCCCCGCCGGCACAATCTGCGTCACGATGTCACCGAACCCGGCGGTTCGCAGCGCCGCCTGGTACCGCTCCCGGGATTCGGTCGCCTGCCGCTTCTGCTCGTCGTCTTCCACCAGGATCACCGACCGGTACTGCGTGCCGATGTCGTTTCCCTGCCCCATCCACTGCGTCGGGTCGTGGTTCTCCCAGAACACCTTCAGCAGGCTGTCGTAGGCGACAACAGAAGGGTCGTAAATCACCGCGGCCACCTCAGCGTGGCCCGTTCGGCCGCTGCAGACCTCTTCGTAGCTGGGATTTGGCGTGAAGCCGCCCGCGTAACCTACGAACGTCGAATACACACCTGGCACCTTCCACATGAACTTCTCCGCTCCCCAGAAGCACCCCATGCCGAAGGTTGCGCGAGTGGTGCCCGCCGGCCACGGTCCAGTCAGTGGTGTGCCCAACACCAGGTGCCTGGACGGCACTGGAACTGGCATTGAACGGCCAGGGAGCGCCTCGGCGGGCGTGACCATGGTGGGCTGTTTACGGAAGAGCACGGCGAATACCTCAAATGAAACCAGTCGTCCTTCGAGTCTACACAACTCA
>CAZKZR010000616.1:0-2062 GCA_964557245.1 uncultured Anaerolineaceae bacterium
AACGGCGGAATGCCAATCAATGCCGCCGTGGACGACATGTTGATGATGGAGCCGCCGCCGGACTGCTTCATCGCCGGAATCGCGTAGTGGCAGCCGAAGAACGTCCCATCCAGGTGGACTCCGAGCGTCCGTCGCCAGGTTTCCGTCGTCGTGTGTTCGATGTCCTGCGCGATGGCGATGCCCGCGTTGTTCACAAGAACGTCGAGGCGGCCGTAGGTCTGCATCACCGTCTCAATCAGGCGCGGCCACGAATCCTCGTCCGAGACATCCTGCGTGAAGAACTGCGCACCCGTCGCTTCCGCGATCACGCGACCACCCGCTTCGTTCAGGTCGGTTAGCACGACCCGGGCGCCTTCCTCAGAGAGTCGCCGAACGTCCGCCGCCCCGAGGCCTGACGCACCTCCGGTAACAATGGCTACCTTGCCCTCAACTCGTCCCATGGGAGCCTCGTTTCCTTCCGAAACTGTCCGCCGCGGAATGCTGGGTGATTGTAGCCACCACGAGCCGTAGGGCGGGCCCGCTCGGCGACGCGCCTGCCCCGGTGAGGCAGAGGCCGCCCGTCCGTCCCCGCTCGCCAGCCCGTACAATCCCCGCCATGGACTTCGCCCCCACCGAGGCACAAACCCAGATTCGCACCCAGGCCAAAGGACTCGCCAGCCGCTTCGATGACGCCTACTGGCGGCAGTGCGACATGGCCCACGAGTTCCCGTGGGACTTCTACAAAGCGTTCGCCGAGGCCGGCTGGCTCGGCATCGCCATCCCGGAGGCGTACGGCGGCGCCGGGCTGGGCATCACCGAAGCTTCGATCTTGCTCGAAGAGGTCTCTGCCTCCGGGGCGGCGATGAACGGCGCAACGGCCCTCCACCTCACGATCTTTGGGCTGAACCCGGTGGTGAAGCACGGCACCGAAGAACTTAAGCGGCGCATTCTCCCGCAGGCCTCCGCAGGCAACCTGCACGTCGCCTTCGGCGTGACGGAACCCACCGCCGGGAGCGACACGCCGAGCATCACCACCTTCGCCCGCCGCGACGGCGATGACTTCATCATCAGCGGCCAAAAGGTCTGGACCTCGAAGGCCAAGGAGTCAACCAGGGTCCTTCTCCTCGCCCGCACAACTAAGGCAGAGGACGCCCCCCGCCGCACCGACGGGATGACGCTTTTCCTCGCGAACCTCGACCCGGCGCACGTCACCATCCGCGAGATCGAGAAGCTCGGTCGCCACGCGGTCGACTCCAACGAAGTGTTTTATGACGACCTGCCGGTCGATGCCCGCGACGTCGTCGGCGAAGTCGGGCGCGGCTTTTACCACCTCCTCGACGGCCTCAACCCTGAGCGCATCCTCATCGCCTCCGAAGCACTTGGCACCGGGCGCGTGGCCCTGGATCGGGCGGTGCAGTACGCCAAGGACCGCGTCGTCTTCGGCCGGCCAATCGGCCAGAACCAGGGCATCCAGTTCCCATTGGCCGATAGCTACGCAAAGTTGAAGACGGTCGAACTCCTCATCCGCAAGGCCTCGTGGTTGTACGACAACGGGCAGCCGTGCGGCGCCGAAGCCAACATGGCGAAGTACCTCGCCTCGGAATGGGGCTTCGAAGCCGCCGACCGGGCGCTCCAGGTACATGGCGGCTTTGGCTACGCGAAGGAGTTCAACGTCGAGCGCTACTGGCGCGAGGTCCGCGTCATGAAGATCGCGCCGGTCACGAACGAAATGGTCCTCAATTTCATCGGGCAGCACGAATTGGGCCTGCCGCGCTCCTACTGACGTGCAGTTCGAGACGAAGTACCGGCGGCCCATCGCGGAGGGCTCCGTCACCCTGACGTTCCGCAGGTGGAAGCGCCCGCAGGCGATCGCCGGCAACACCTATCGAACCGCTGCCGGCCGGCTCGTCGTGGATTCGGTCGCGGTCATTGAACCGTCGGCGATCAGCGACTCCGAGGCTCGGCTGGCCGGCTATGCCTCGGCGAATGAACTGCGCGCGGACCTGCGTGGCGATCAGGACCTTCCGGCCTATCGCGTCGCTTTCCACCTGGCGCCTGGCCCGGATCCGCGTGATGAACTCGC
>CAZKZR010000617.1:0-2054 GCA_964557245.1 uncultured Anaerolineaceae bacterium
CACGGAGAACGTTGCCGGAATCGTTGGGACGGCAGCGGCCCTCGGTGTTGCTTCGAACGAGGTTTCAGAACGGTTTTCGCGGATCCTCGTCCTGCGCAATCGGCTTCGCGACGGCATTCTCGGCGCTGTGGCGGACTCCCAGGTCAACGGATGCCAGGCCGACTGCGTGCCGAACAATCTGAACATTTCGTTTGATGGCGTGGAGAGCGATGTGCTCGTCCGCCGGCTGGACGAACTCGGAGTTGCGGTCAGCTCCGGCAGTGCTTGTTCGAACTCCACATGGGAGCCGTCCCACGTTTTGATGGCCATGGGCGTCCCGATTCGACGTGCGGTGGGCAGCATCCGATTTTCATTGGGTGAGAACACAGGCGAGGCCGACATCGAGGCCGTTCTCGCGCTTCTGCCCGCCGAAGTTGCCGCCGCCCGGTCGGCATCGGCACTGCCCATCAGTGTGTGATGGGCGCCGCGGTCCACTCGGATGGGCTATGCGGCGCGATGCGCGTCCAGCGCGGCAATCTGTTCGCGCAGTCGGCGGATGCGCCGCAGACGGTAGCTGGAAATGACAAGGCTGGCGTCATCAAGGAACACCGGGCCCTCACAGCGGCGGCAGCGGACCAGGGTGTTCGGGTCTTCATTCTCCGCCAGTTCGTAATTGCGCAGGCCTGAGAGAGCTAACGGCGCGCCCTTCGGCCCAACCCAACGGCCGCTGATGTACGCGCAATGCAGACACTTGATATCCCCGATAACCAACATGACCGTCCTCCTGACAGCAGGAGTATCGCGGCCATCATCTCGTGCTGGGATCAGGGATTACCCGTGGGAGAGTCTCTCTTTCTCCCGCGAATCGGCTGCCGGGATCCCACAGACCGCTACACGCCTGTGTATCTAAATACGACAGGATGCAGGGCGATGTGCAGCAGATCCGGGAAAGCTAATTCGCGTGCGAGACGCCGTCGACGCGGAAGCGCATGACACCCTGCGGCGCAGACACCTCGACCTCTTCGCCGACACGCTTGCCAAGCAACTTGGCGCCAACCGGAGACTCCACCGAGATGCGCCGCTCGCGGGCGTTGGCTTCGCGGGAGCTGACCAGCTGGTAGGTCTCCTGGCGATTCCGCTCGAGTTGCGTGACGGTCACGATGGAGCCGAGCACGGCGAGACCTTCATCGTGGCCGGAGCGATCCACCACCACGGCGCGCTTCAGCGAGGTTTCGATTCGCTGCTTGCGGTCGTTCGTGAACGCAAGTGCTTCGCGGGCTGCGTGGTAGGGCGCGTTCTCGCGGAGGTCACCATCTGATCGGGCGACTTCGATCGACTTCACGAGGTCAGGGATCTTGGCTTCGATTTCCGTGAGTTCGCGCTTGAGCGCTTCGAGGCCCTCGGCCGTCATTTCGACAGGCGCCTCCTCGATGCGAACGGCGGAGGTGCCGGTTCGGCCGCCGGTTCGCCGCACGCGCACGTTGATCCCGAAGTTGGCCGTGGTGTAGTTCTTCTTCTTGAGGAACTGGAAGAACCCCTTGAGCGCCTCCACCCGTTTCTGGGCGTTCGGGTCCGCGGCGCGGATCTGGCTTTCCGCGTAGCTCTCAACCTTGCTCCCGGTGAGCGTCAGGGCGTCGGTGCTGCTGTCGGCGTGCTCTACATACTTCCGAACATAGCTTTCCTGTTCGTGGTACTGAGCCGGTTTGAGAGAAGAGAGGTATTCCTGGAGAGCTTCTCCGAGGGTTTTATGCACGAGCGGTGCACCCTGGGATTCATTGGTCATGCACCAAATGTATCATCGATTCCATGATTGTGCCGACCCCGTCCCGCACGTTATCCAGCCCCCTGTGAACTGGCGCGATCTGCCTGGCCTCTTTCCGTCGTTTGACGCCCCTGATCGCTGGCTGCCGTTGCTCGAACGCCACATGGGTCTGCTCGAAGAAGCAGCCATCCACACCCGCGTGACTTCGGTCCCATCCGATGAGGCGGTCCGTCGCCACTACGCCGAATCGCTGGAAATCTGGCGAATCTTGCTCGAGTCGGCGCCGCTGGATCCCGCTGTGGTGGTGGACGTC
>CAZKZR010000618.1:0-2050 GCA_964557245.1 uncultured Anaerolineaceae bacterium
GATACCGAAGCCGCCCTGACCCAGGACTGAAAGAAGCTCGTAGTTGCGCAACCGCGTTCCGGCAGGAAGCGTTCCCCGGAGGGCTTCCCCGTTGGTGTCTGCTTTGGTGTCGGTTGCCATCGCGTCCCGGCGAGAGCTATCGCCGTTAACAGCTTATGGGTTCTGCCGATTGCGTCAAGCCGAGGCGCTCGGGCCAGCGAATCCGCGGCCTCCAGAATGGCGTCAGGAATATGCGCCCTTTGTGGCGCTCATGCGACCGCTTCTCACGCAGGGCGCTCGCGCCCAGACGGGGGTCTGCGGCCGCGACTTCTCAGAACTGCTTTCTCAAGCCAATATTGAAGGATCCGCCGGTGATACTGTTTCCGAGAAGCAGGTCTCCGCGGGCAAACCCGACCATGTCGATACTGTAGATCTTGAAGTTAACGCCCGCGCCGATCTGCCCGAACGTGCCGACACGATCGGCAACAACCCCGAAATTCACCGACGTGCCGCCGGCGGTAGACTGGGCGGTCGCCCCATTCGGGTTGGCGAAATCGTGCCAGATCGAGGCATGAAGGAACGGCGCCAGCACGATATTGTCCGAGAGTGAGAAGCTTCCGCCGACATTCGCGCCGGCACGGCCCAGGAAAATCTGGAGCGGGGAGAAGGTGATGTTCGAGCCGGCTCCCAGCGACGTGTTGAAGGGGATGCTGTTGAAATTGTAGCTGCCCCAGTTCACACCCACCAACGGCTCGACATAGAGCCAATCCTGCAGAAAGAAGCGATTCGCCATGTTGGCGTTGACGCTCCAGCCGGTCCCGGTCAGAGGTGTGTTGGGCGTCACCAGGAAGCCGCCGGAATTGCCGGTGAACGACGCCATCGTGCCGCTATACATGTCGTATCGGACATTGACCTCGGCACTGAACGTCTTCTTCGATACGAACGTATAGAGGCCGACGAACGGCACCGTCACTGCCAGCTGCGTGGTGGTGAGCAGATTGGTTGCCACCGGCGTGGGGCTGGTCGTCGAGGCCGACGTGTTGGCATTGGCAACGCCGCCCATGAAGCCGAAATTCACGTTCCAGGCCGAGCCTTCGATGTTGTAGACGCCGACATCGAAGCCGGCCTGGAAGCCGGAATAGACCGTGGAGCCCGTGGTCAGGGAACTCGTCGACTGCCCGGTGACGCTGCTCGTCAGGTTGGTCGACATGCCGCCGAACACCACGCGCGCGAACGGACCGCCGCCGATATGATTGGGCTCCGGATCGTCCGGCCGCGACACGATCGCCGAGGCGCTTTGGAAGAACCCGGTGAAGAGCGCCGTGACCGCCGTCGTGACGCCGGTCACCACGCCGCTGACCGGGCCATCGTTGAAGGCCGTCTGCAGGACGGCGTTCCCACCTGCGCCGTTCTGCAGGAGGAAGTTGTTGACCAAGCCGTTGGAGAGCTGCGGCACGAGACCCGTGTTGGCGACCGTCAGCGAGCCTCCGCCGTTCAGCGCCAGCACCGTCTGTGGCGCGGCGAAGGTGGGGATCGAGCCCTGGCCGTTGCCGTTGGTGACATTGATGGTCTGGCTGCCCGACGAGGTGCCCTGCACCGTCACGAGGCTGGCATTGCCGGTGGCGGCCACCGTGTTGATGGTGCCGTTCCCGGATAGCGAGCCAATCGTCAACCGGTCCGACGCCGACGCGGCGGACATGGTGCCATTGTTCACGAACCCGCCGCCGGTGATCGACCGCGTGCCGCTGAAATTGAAGGTACCGGTGTTGTTGAAGCTGGTCACGCCGGTGATGCTGCCGCCCGTGAAGTTGAAGATTCCGGCGTTGTTGATCGGACCCTGATTGGCGTTCCACGTTCCGGAGTTGTTGATCGAGCCCGTGCTCGACTGGACCGCGCCATTCCACGTCCCGTTGTTGTTGATGGTGCCGCTGTTGGTGGCGACGATGGCGTTGTACGTCCCGTTGTTGTTCACCGTGCCGGCGTTGTTCAGGACGTCGGTGATGGTTCCGAAATTGGCGATCACCGCGCCCAGATTGTTCTGCACGGACCCGGCGGTCAGCGTTCCGCCGCT
>CAZKZR010000619.1:0-2043 GCA_964557245.1 uncultured Anaerolineaceae bacterium
ATGCCGATGCGGCCGCCGTGGGGCTGCCGCTGCCTGACGTCGCGGCCGGCGTATTGCCACCCGTGTCGTCATCATCGTCGTCGCCACAGCCCACCAGGCCGAATGCGGCGGCGCCAATGCCGGCTGTCGCCGTACCGCTCATCAAGCGGCGGCGCGACATCCGGGACTTGCGAAACCAATAGTTATCCAAATCGGGCATGTTTCCCCCTCGTTCTCTATGCCACCGTTTATTGGAGCTATAAAAGTGGCTGCCGCGGAGTATACGCGCGACAACGCCCTTGTGGATGGGGCCAATCGTGGCCCGTGATGAAGTTCGTTCGCTCCCGTGCGGCGGCGTACGCCGAAGGCCCTGCCCGGACTGAACCGAACGGGCTATTCGGCCAGCTTTGCCACCTGCTCCGTGTGCCAGTTCATGGCCCGAAGCATGCCCGCCGAGAGGTTCGCATAGGCTGGTTCGCCGTGGACGGCATCCCAGTCGCGCAGTGCGCGAAGGTGGAACCGCGCCATCTCGATGCGGGCACGGGATTCGTCTCTTCGGCCATCAAGCGCCGCATCCCATGCCGCCACGCGAGCCGCCAGGTGATTGACGGTAGCGAGTTGCGCGGCCAGGTCGGTCCGCATGCCATTTCCGAGCCCGGCCGGCATCAGCGGCAGGTCAGCGACCGCGGCGTTGAATTCGTCGGCGGCCGCGCCGAGCTGGCTCGCTTTAGCGGTGAGCGCCTCTCTCGGCGAATCCGAAAAGTCCAGGACGTCGTGCCTCGGAATCCGCTCCAACGAACCGAGATCAAGCAGCTTGCGATACGCCGAATCAAACTCCCGGTAGAGGCGTTCGAAGCGTCGCCCATCTTCTTCGAACGCAGCCGCGCAGAAGTCCCGCAGTTCGGCGCTTGCATCAGCCGTCGGGTTCCACGCGCAGCGGGCGAACCACCAGGCGTGCCACGTCGGGCCTTTCCACGGGCGCGGCGTCACCGCCAGGTCGCCGAAGTCGGCGACCCCGACTCCGTGATAGGCGGACGCGTCTTTGGGCAACACTGCCAGGTTCGGCGGGTCCATCCACTTATAGAGGACCGCGTCGCTGTAGTACTCGAACACGGCCAGTGCGCCCTCGCGGCCGGAAAACGTGCCCGCGAGCCCCTGCAGGTCGGAGAAATGCTGGCCCGAGTTCCGTTCGCATTCCGGGTCGTCGATCGCGAATGCGTAGTTGCGATTGCGGGGCGCGTAGAGCGCGGTCACGTTCGCCGCCGGCAGCACAGACTTTGGGGGAGCAATCGTGTCGTGATAGGCGAGGTGCGCGATGACGGATGACGGCGCCACCCGCTGCAGCGCTTCGGCGACCACGTTCGTTGCCAGCAACGCCTGATCCGAAGGCGTTAGACCCGCGCACCCGCTGCAGGAGCACCACCCACCACCCAGGATGTCGTCGGCCCAGAGGTGGTAAACGCTCGCGCCGCTGAAGCGGCTGAAGAAGTCTCCCGCCCTGGTTCGAAGTTCCGTGATCGCTCCAGAGTTCGTGGGGCAGAGGTTATAGCGGGCATCGCGCGAGCCGTTTCGCAACGGGAACCAGTCCGGATGCGCGTCGAACAACTCCCGTGAGAGGAGCGCCGGCAGGTGGTGCCCGCCGAACTGCAGGGTGAGCCCGCGCCGGGCGGCCTCTCGCTGAATCTCGGCGCCGTCGCTATCCCAGCGTTCGAACAGCCAGCCCTTCCCGTCGGCCGCCATTTCGGCGCTGCTCGAAGGCCGCGCGCTGCCCCGGGACAGGATGCTCGGCGGCGTGTCATGGAAGAAGACGCTGTTCAGCCGGTTCCGGCTCGCGAACTCCATCCACTCCGGCCATGCGTCGTGGAGGGCGTCGTTCCCAAGGATCAGGGTCCTTCGAGCGAACGCCGGAGACTCCCGATAAACGCCGTCCGCCAGTGAGCGGCCGGGGATGGCGCGTGTCCCCATATCCCCGGGCCGGACCCAGCGAATCCCAAGCTGTTCCAGCACCCAGTACACGCCGTTGAGGGCGCCCCTGGGCGATTCGCCCGCCACCGCGATCCGGTC
>CAZKZR010000620.1:0-2041 GCA_964557245.1 uncultured Anaerolineaceae bacterium
GAAACGCGCCGTCACCGCCTCCGCGTCTTCGGCCAAGCTTGCGCTGACCACCACCGGGATCGGTTCTCGGGGACCGGCAATCGCCCAATCCAAGTTCGTCTCGGCGAAGTTGCACGTCGGCGAATCGGTGCGCCAACAGCCGATGGCCGAGGCACTCGCAAAGTCGACCTTCGACCGGCTCGCGGCGAGCGACGTCACGGCAGAAGGTGTGATGTTCGGCGACCCGAAGATCCTCCCGGGGACCAAGCTCACCGTGCAGAAGGTGGGTAACCGGTTCAGTGGCCAGTACATGGTCACCCGGGCCCGGCACATCTTCGACAACACCAACGCGTATGAGACCGAGTTCTGGCTGGGCGGGATGTCGAGCGGGACGTTTAGCAACCTAATCGCGGACGACCCAACGAACGTCCGGCCGCGCAGCAGCCCCGTCTCAGGAGTGGCCATCGGCATCGTGACCAACGTCAAGGACCCGAACGACATGGGGCGAGTGCTCGTGAAGTTCCCGTGGCTCTCAGCGGATAGCGAAAGCGCCTGGGCGCCCGTCCTCGGCATTGGCGCCGGGAACGCCCGCGGGTTTTACGTGCTGCCTGAAGTGAATGACGAAGTGCTCGTCGCGTTCGTGAACGGCGACTTGAACTACCCGTACGTCCTCGGAGGGCTCTGGAACGGCCAGGACAAGACGCCGACAGCTGTCGGGACAGCCGTCGCCCAGGATGGAAAGGTCGACGTCCGAGAGTTCAAGACACGAGTTGGGCATATCCTTCGCTTCACCGACAAATCGGGCGAAGAAAAAATCGAACTCCTCGACAAGACCGGCAAGAACACGCTGGTCATCGAAAGCAGCGGGAACAAGTTCACGATCAACTGCGATGGCCCGATGAGCATCAAGGCCGGGGCCGACGTGAAAATCGAGGCGTCCGCCAAGGTCGATATCAAGGGTGGAGCGGAAGTCAAGATTAGTGGGCCTACCGTCAACGTCGAAGCCTCCGGTAAGCTCGTGCTGAAAGCGCCGATGGTGGAAATTACCGGCAGCGCCATGGTCAAGATTAGCGCCCCGCTGGTGAAGCTGAACTGATGGCAGACGACAACATTCTCATCGGACGAGGCTGGGCATTCCCCCTGGGAGTGGACGTTACGGGCGGGATCCGCCTTTCGACCAACGAACCGGAAATCGAAGAATCGATCGCCATCATCATTGGGACGAGCCCCGGTGAACGCGTCATGCGGCCAACCTTCGGCTGCCGCATCCACGAACTCGTCTTCGCTCCGAACACGGTGGAGACAGTCTGGCTGGCGCGCCGTTATGTCGAAGAGGCGCTTGGCATGTGGGAACCGCGCATCGAAGTGGAAGAAGTTGCCGTGGTTCTCGATCCGGCGGAAGTCGAGCGCGGCCGGTTGAATATCGGCGTGCGGTACACCGTCCGGGGGACAAAAGACTCGCGTTCGCTGGTGTACCCGTTCTACCTGATCGAGCCGGAATAACGTCTATTCCGCAGTGAGGCGCTGAAGGGACGGCATTTCAGCGCGACACGGTCTAGAATGGCCCACTCAGGAGCACCGTTGCCGCATGCCGCTACCAGATCCTCAACTGGATGACCGCCGCTTCCAGGACATCGTGAATGAAGCGAAGGGCCTGATCCCCAGGTACTGCCCCGAGTGGACGGACCACAACGTCTCGGACCCGGGCGTAACGATGATCGAGTTGTTCGCCTGGATGACCGATATGGTGCTCTTCAGGCTGAACCGCGTACCGGAGAAGAACTACCTCCGCTTCATGGACCTCATCGGCATGCAACTCAAAGACGCCGTGCCGGCGAAAACCTCGCTCAGCTTCCTGCTCTCCGCTCCGCAGCCGGGGGCGATCACGATCAACCGCGGCACGGAAGTTTCGACAGTCGAGACGACCGACCTGCCGGGCATCTCCTTTACCACCGACCACGACCTGACGGTCGTCCCGCCAACGCTCCGCCAGTGTCTGTTCTCCTCAGACGATGTGAACTTCGCGGACTACACCAGCCGCCTGATGCTGGATGGGGAATTT
>CAZKZR010000621.1:0-2041 GCA_964557245.1 uncultured Anaerolineaceae bacterium
AAAACGTAGCGACCGCGTCTGACTACGAACCGCTCAGCAGCCGCGAGCGAGCCGAACTGGAGGCCGAAGCGAGGAAGTTCTACGACTGACGGTCGGGCTCCACTCCTGACAGTAGGCTGTCAGTACTCGCCTGCCGTTTCGTTCGCTCAAGCTGTAGTGTCAGCGCAAGTTTTGTCAGGGGAATGACAAATGGCAGCTGAGTTCAAAGGTACCGGGACGGTGGACGACCCGTGGGTATTAAAAACGCCGAGTGGAGGGGCGGAATTCATGGCGTGGCGCAACCCGGCGCTGGATCCGCCCGCACTGGTCGTTCGCGCGGGGACGACCGAGCTTCGCTATCACCTCCGGGCCATCGAGGACCTCCACTCAATGCTCAAGAGCCACGGTGACTGGATGCTGCTGGGCAATGCGGACGAACAGAAGCCGGCCGCCGACGGGACGGTCGAGGCCTGGGCTCGGTCGGACAGCAACCCGGTCGGCGGTTGGTACGGACTGCGCAAGGGCTACCGCGGGCGATTCGGGATGTACCTGCCGCCAGTCATGGCAGCGCTCGGGCTGGCCGAAGTAGAGAACCAGCCGCGAAACAACCGGATGCGGGCGCTCTAGCCCTCCGTCATTCGACCTTCATGCCGAGGATAGCGGGGTCGGCCGGCGGGTAGCGGAGATCGAGCGACTCCAGTTTCTTGATCAGCGCTTCTGCGACGACCACGTCGCGGTACCACTTTCGGTCCGCGGGGACGACGTGCCAGGGCGCGTGGCTGGTGTTCGTCCTCGTGATGACGTCGCTATAGGCTTCCTGGTATTCATCCCAGAGTTTGCGGTCGTCGAGGTCTCCGAGGCGGAACTTCCACTGCTTCTTCGGGTTGTCGATACGCTCCTGCAGGCGCTCACGCTGTTCATCCTTCGAGATAAGCAGCGCGAACTTCACGATCTGGGTGCCGTTGCGCACCAGGAATTCTTCCCACTGGTTGATATCGTCGAACCTGGCCGACCAGACGTCCTTCGAGACGATGTTCTTTACGCGTTCGACGAGCACCGCTTCGTAGTGGGAGCGGTTAAAGATGGTGATGTGGCCCTTCTCGGGGGTCTGGCGTTGGTAGCGCCAGAGGTAAGGGTGGGCCAGTTCTTCCGGTGTCGGGACTTTGAAGCTGACCACCTGGCAACCGAGCGGGCCGACTTCCTGGAAGACGCTCTTTATGGTGCCGTCTTTGCCGCCGGTATCGATTCCCTGGAGAACCACGAGGAGGCCGAAACGCTCGTCCGCGTAGAGCAGATCCTGCAACTCGTTGAGGCGCACGCGCAGTTCCGCGATCTTCGCGGCGCCTTCTTCTTTGGTCATGCCGTTGGACCGCGAGGTATCGAAGTCCGAGGCCTTGAACTTTTGGTCGGAGGGCGGGATCAGCGAGTGGCCGTTGCTCATTTCGCCAGTCTCAGTCACCGGGCGGGCGGTGGCTACTCCTGGGACCTGGCTGCGCGGCGTTTCTGCTGGTCCGCCGGGAGGGCGTCCTCGAAGTGGTCCTTCCAATCCGGGTCAGGCGTTTCGCAACCGGCTTTCGGCACGAAGACCGAGCGTTCCACCAGTTCCATCTTGTGGATGTAGCGGGGGCAGTTGGGGAAGACCTCATCCGCTGTCACGCGGACCACGAACTGCGCTTCGGGCCAGCTGGCTTTGAGCGGATCATCGAAGTCAATGCTGGCGCGCCCGTTTACGCGCATCCTCCACTGATTTTCCCAGTCAATGAACAGCATGCCGACTTTGCCGGTCTCGATGATGTTGCCGGTGGTCATGAATTGGCCGTTCCCGTCGTAGTTCGGGAAGGCGAGCGTGTGTTCATCCAGCACGCGGACGAAACCCGGTTCGCCACCCTTGTACGAACAATCCAGGTTGCCATCGGCGCCTTCGCTGGCGATGAAAAACATGTCCATGCGCTCGATGAAATCCCGGTCGCGATCAGTGATGGCGTCATGGACGGTACGCTCGGAGATCACATCGGCGAGCCGGCGGGAATCGAACCGGTCCTGGATTTCGCGGGCGCCCTTG
>CAZKZR010000622.1:0-2039 GCA_964557245.1 uncultured Anaerolineaceae bacterium
GCGCCCGAGATGTGGAACTTCGAGCACCCCGAGCGGGTGCGCGAGCTGCACCGCCGCTTCATCGAGGCGGGCGCCGACATCGTTCTCACCAACTCGTTCGGTGGCAACCGCCACCGCCTGAAGCTGCACAACGCGCAGGACAAGGTGCACGAGGTGAACGTCGCCGCGGCGAAGAACGCCCGCGCCGAAGCGGATGCCGCGGGCAGGGATGTCTATGTCGGCGGTTCGATCGGCCCCACCGGCGAAATCTCTGCTGCCCAACTGACCGAGGCGATCCTCATAGGACATCTGGAAGGGCACCGGGCCAGCCTCGAATAGCCTTCCCATACCTTCCCCGCCCGCCCCTGAATCGCGCACGCAGTAAGCGGATCGCACCCCCAGTGGCCATGCCATCTAGGTGGCAGAGTCCAATCCCCACTCCAAATTCCAAATCCCCAATCAAAAGGGGGCTGTCCACCTCCCGGCAGACAGCCCCCTTGTCAGCGTCCCTCGACGTTCGTCGTTCGACGTTGGCTACACTTCCCGGAACTCGCCCTCCACGGTGCCCTCTTCGGCCCCACCAGCGGTTCCGCCTCCGGGCTCGCCGCCCCCGAACCCCTCACCAGGGCCCGCGCCGTCCGCTCCGGCAGCACCGTAAACGGCCTCGCCGATCTTCGAAAGCGAGCTGCTCAGCGCCTCCGTCGCGCTCCGCATCCGGTCCGCATCGTCCGACTCGATTGCAGCCTTCACGTCCGCAATCTTCGCCTCGACATCCGTCTTCAGGTCCGCCGGCACCTTGTCCGCGTTGTCCCGCAGCGTCTTCTCAGCCTGGTAGGCCATCGAATCCGCCGTGTTCTTCAGCTCGATCGACTCGCGCTTCTTCCGGTCGTCGTCCGCGAACAGCTCCGCCTCCCGCTGCATCTTCTCGATCTCTTCCTTCGAAAGCCCACCCGAAGACTGGATCGTGATCTTCTGCTCGCGCCCGCTCCCCTTGTCCCGTGCGGCCACGTTCACAATGCCGTTCGCGTCGATATCGAACGTCACTTCCACCTGCGGGATGCCCCGCGGCGCCGGCAAAATCCCGTCCAGGATGAACCGCCCAAGCGACTTGTTGTCGCCCGACATCGGCCGTTCGCCCTGCAGCACGTGGATTTCCACGCTCGGCTGGTTGTCGGCTGCGGTGCTGAACGTCTGGCTCTTCGCCGTCGGGATCGTTGTGTTCCGCTGAATGATCGGCGTCATCACGCCGCCCAGCGTCTCGATGCCCAGCGTCAGCGGCGTCACGTCTAGTAGCAGGACGTCCTTGACTTCGCCCTTCAGCACGCCCGCCTGCACCGCCGCGCCAATCGCCACCACTTCGTCCGGGTTTACGCCCTTGTGGGGCTCCTTCCCGAAGTAGTCCGCCACGATCTTCTGCACCGCGGGCATGCGCGTCTGCCCACCGACCAGCACGACCTCGTCGATGTCGCCCGGCTTCTTGCCCGCGTCAGCCAGCGCCTTCTTCACCGGCTCCAGCGTCCCCGTCAGCAGGTCGCCTACCAGTTGCTCCAGCTTCGCCCGCGTCAGTGTGATGTTCAGGTGCTTCGGCCCGCTCGCGTCCGCCGTAATGAACGGAAGGTTCACGTCCGTGGATTGCGCGCTCGAAAGCTCAACCTTCGCCTTTTCGGCCTCCGCCTTCAGACGCTGTAGCGACTGCCGGTCCTGCCGCAGGTCGATGCCTTCCGCCTTCTTGAACTCGTCGATCAGCCAGTCGATAACCCGCTGGTCGAAGTCGTCACCGCCGAGGTGCGTATCGCCGTTCGTGCTCAGCACCTGGAACGTGCCTTCGCCGATTTCCAGGATCGAAATGTCGAACGTGCCGCCGCCGAGGTCATAGACCGCGATCAGCTCGTCGCCCTTCTTGTCGAGCCCGTACGCCAGCGAAGCCGCCGTCGGCTCGTTGATGATGCGCAGCACCTCGAGGCCGGCGATCTTGCCTGCGTCCTTCGTTGCCTGCCTCTGCGCATCATTGAAGTACGCCGGCACCGTGATCACCGCTTCGTTAACCGGCTCGCCGAGAT